>JAKECL010000330.1 GCA_030460725.1 Propionibacterium sp. | reverse complement strand
ATGGCGAGGGGCGTGGAGGTGGCAGCGGCGCGCAACCGGGCACACGCATCGCGTTCTGCCGCCATTTCACCCAGCGGGCACCGCCCAGCGCGACGCCCCCGGCACATGTCGCGACGATCCCGGCGGCGACGAGGTTCGTGGAGGAGGCCCCGGCCCGGGCGAAGTCCTTGAGGAGCCCGGCGGTGGCGACCACGCCGTCATTGAGGCCGACGGTTCAGGCCGGCAGCATCGCGGGATCACTGAATGCGCGCCTGACCCGACGCCGCACGAGCCCCGGGCGGGTCTCGCCTGCCCGTGAGGCGGGTCCCCGGGGTGCGGGTTCACGGGGGAGAGTTCGCCGAAGTGCGCTGTGCCGGGGTGTCGTGTGCCGGGGTCTCGCGCGGGTGCGCGTTGCCGGAGGGTGAGCCCGTCACCGGGTGGTCGCATCCTGCGTGGCGGAGGGGGCGTGTGCCGGTGGAATGGGCCGAGCGCCCGTGGGGGTTGCACCCCCGCGGCTGCCGAGCTGGCGGGCCAGGGCGGAGTGGAGGACGACGGTGATGCACGCAGTGGCCACCAGAGCCGAGCGGTTCGAGGCGCTCATCGTCCCGGTCTGCACTGCGGTCTGGGACACGGCGGCCACCAGTCCCAGCCCGATGCCCGTGTAGAGGCCGACCTGTGTGGCCTCGGCGGGGGAGAAGCCGTCGACGCGCCATGTGTAGAGCGCGACCGGGAGGACGCGGACCAACAGGTTCGCCGCGAGGAAGGCGAAGGGGATCCAGGGCGCGCGCACCAGGGCTCCCAGGTCGATGTTCGTGCCGGCCATCACCAGGAACACCGGGATGAAGATCCCGAAGCCGACGGCCCGCAGCTGGACGGCCAGGTCCGAGGACTCCTCGGGGAAGGCCTCGCGCACGATGACACCCGCCAGGAATGACGCCATGATCGAATCGAGGCCCAGCGAGCTCGTGACCACCAGCAGTCCCAGCAGGACCACCATGACGATGCGCACGTCCGTCTGCGTGGCACTGCGTGATCCTGCACGCACCGCGTCGGCCAGCCAGCCCATCTTCGTGCGGATCAGGTCCGGGACGGCCAACAGGATCCCGACCAGCACCAGGAAGACGGTGAGGACCGCCAGGGAGACCAGTGACCCGTTGACCCCCAGCAGGATCGCCAGTGAGATCGGTGCCCCCATCTGGCCCGCGGTGCCGTGACGCAGGACGGCGTCCCCCAGCGGGGTGCCCGCCCCCAACCCACGTCCCCGCAGCATCGGGGTGACGGTACCCAGCGCGGTGGCGACCAGCGCGATGGCGGTCGCGCCACTCCGTCAGGCAGGATCTGGCGGGGGATGAACCGCGTGACGACAGCGGACACCGCCGCCGCGACGAGGATGATGAGCAGATCTGTCAGCACCGACGTCATGGGTTCGTGGGTTCCCTCCCGGTCCGGGCGCGTGGGATCCCCTCCAGTGTGGCTCCTGCGCGGGGTGTCATGCGCAGCGCGGTCGTGTCGCGGACGCCGGGGTGGCGCCTAGACTCACCCGCAGCGACGGGGTGGCCGTCCACTGTCCCTGTGGTCCCGAGGAGTCCCATGGATGACCTGCTGGTCGAGCGGGTGCTGCGCGCGGTCGAGTGCGTCCCCGCCCAGATGCTGGTGACCTACGGGGACCTCGCCGCACTGGTGGGGACCGGCCCCCGTCAGGTGGGCGCCGTGATGGCGCGCTGGGGCGGGGGCGTGTCCTGGTGGCGCGTCGTCAACGCCCGCGGGGACCTCCCCGCCCACCTCCTGGGGCGCGCGCGGGCGCACTGGGTCGACGAGGGCGTTCCCCTGCTCCCCGGGAGTACGCGCGCAGACCTGGCCGGACATCGGATGGACGGGGACCGCCTGCGCGAGGCCTACGAGCGGGCCACCGCCGACCTGCCGGGACCGGGGGAGCCCTTCGAGGGCTGAGGAGTCTGGGCGCAGTCTCCACCGTGATCCCGCAGACGTCGTGCCACGCCTCTCCCGCGGCAGCGACGCCACCCCCCGCGATGTCGCGGGTGTCCCCATCGCGCCCGGTCGGTGCCGGCTCAGACCCCGAGCTCAGCGTCGAGTTCGCGGGCGGCCTCCACCACGGTTCCCTCCTCGGCCCCGAACCCCCACTTCCCGGAGCCGCCGCGGCCCTCCAGCGGGACACGGAGCATGCCCTGCTGGGTGGCTTCGGCCACCAGCACACCCTCACGGGTGAAGACGCGTGCGGTGGTGAGGACCCTGCCGTTGCTCACCGCACTGCAGGTCCCGTCGAAGAGGAGCCACTGGTCCATGTCCACGTCGCGGTGGAACCACATCGCGTGGTCCAGTGAGGCTGCCGACATGCCCGGAGTCATCCAGGACAGTCCGGTCGCACGCATGGCCGGTTCGAACATCACCTGGTCGATGACGTAGGCGAGCAGGGCACGGTGGACGGGCTGCGAGGTGCCCTCAGGGAGTGGGCTGCGCGGCGCCATCCACAGCTGCTGACGGTTGGAGGGCGTCCGGTCGGCGCTGGTGTAGAGGTTGTGTTGGACGTGGCGGACATCGAAGGCAGCGGTCTTGCCCAGGAAGCTACCCACCGGGTGGTCCATGGCCCGGAAGATCTCCAATGCCGAGCGCAGCTTCTCCGGACCGGGGACCTCGGGTGCCTCGATCTCGAACGCCAATCCCTCCTCGGGCGCCTGGAAGGAACTCACCATGGCCAGGATCTCCCGGTCGTCCTGGCGACAGGTGATGCGCCGGGAGGAGAAGGAACGACCGTCGCGCAGCCGCTCCACCTGCAGGTCGAAGGTCATCTCCGGGTTGCCTCCACGCAGGAAGTAGGCGTGCAGGGAGTGGGGGAGACGGCCCGGGTCGTCCAGGGTGGCCGCCGCCGCCAGCAGACCCTGGGCAATGACCTGACCGCCGTAGACCCGGCGGATCTGGGGGAGGGAGCGAGCCCGGAAGAGGTCATCTCCGGTCTCCTGGAGCTGGAGGATGCGCAGGACCGAGGCAACGGGTTCCTGGCTGGTGAGGAGGATGTCGAGGGGGCG
>JAKECL010000329.1 GCA_030460725.1 Propionibacterium sp. | reverse complement strand
CCATGGCGAAACCACGGATCTTCACCATCACAATGGCGCGCGTGTACCCGCTCTACGTCGAGAAGGCGGAGAAGAAGGGGCGCACACGCGCGGAGGTCGACCGCATCATCGAATGGCTGACCGGCTACACCCCCGACGCCCTCGCCGAGGAGCTCTCGGCGGGCACCGACCTGGAGACCTTCTTCGCCCGGGCGCCGTCGCCCAACCCCGCTCGCGACCGGGTCACAGGCGTCGTGTGCGGGGTGCGGGTGGAGGACGTCGAGGACCCGACGATGCGGGAGATCCGCCGCCTGGACAAGCTCGTCGACGAGCTCGCCCGCGGGCGCGCGATGGAGAAGATCCTGCGGGACTGAGGTCGACGGTGAGCGGTTTCCCGCAGACGACGGGAGTTGAGAGGGGAAAGCACATGAGCGACGATCACGTGGTCTCCACGATGTCGGCGTCGGACATGGCGGCGGCGTTCGTCAGGCGTCCGGGCATGTTCATCGGTGTCCCGGTCCGCTTCGACCGGGTGGTGGCCTGCATCCGGGGCTACATCCTCGCGGTCGAGGATGTCCGCGCTGCCCTGGCGCCGGGCCATGCGGGCGCGCACCACCCGGTCGGCCTCGAGAGCCAGTACACGGACCAGCTGCGGGCAGAGGGGCGACTGCAGTGGGACCGGTGGGACCTGACCGTGGTGGCCGAGGCGATCGGGTGGGACCAGGAGGAGCCGCCTGTCCTCGCTGACATGGATGAGGATCAGCACCGTGCGGCGATCTCCCAGCTCCGTCCCTTCCTGGAACGCGCGTTCGCGCTGCCCGGAGAGGTCGCGCTGGCTGTCAGGGCGGACATGTCGAGAGCCGGTTGAGCCCTGCCCAGTGTGACCCCGGAGATTGACCCCCAAGGAACTCCCCTGCGTCGTCCCTCCCTGCGGGAGATGGCGCCGCGCCCATGGGTCTCACCCTGGACCATTGTTCCGCTGCCCTCGCTGAGCGCTACGGGCTCGGATCGACACACATGCGTCGGGGCGAAGACGCGCTTGCCCACGTGGATCGCCCACAACACCTTCGAGGCTGCGCCCTGATGGTGGACACGTGACGTCGAGGGTGTCTCAGGGCGTGAGTCCTGTGAGTCCTGTGAGTCCAAGGGGCCCACTCCCACCTGCGGGGATGCTGGCCACCTGTCGGTCTTCTTCGAGAGCCAGCAGGACGTCATCCACGAAGTCATCGCAGTGGAAGCGAGCGAAGAGGGAGGGGCCCTTGCGCATGAGGTTGAGGGCGAGCTGGCGCGAGGCAGTTTCCAGGTTCGTGGTCTCGTCCAGCCAGGAAGCCAGAGAACCTGCCACACCGCCGAAGACCTGGTCGACCGTTCCGACAGTCCGGTAGTTGTCAGAGAAGGTCAGCGCATCTTGTAGGTCGTGGGGCAGTGAACTGCGGGACACCACTCCATGCTCCATGTTGAGGAACCACCACAGCTGCCCGGACTCCCGGTCTTCCAGGACGACGAAGGTCTCAACGCGGCCGCAACTGAGACATGCCAGACGCTGGGACTGCCGGGAGCGCCCGGTGCTCGGCAATGCGGTGAGCGTCCAGAAACGTCCGTCCGTGGCGGAGGGCCACGCAATGACTCGGTCGACGTAGGTGCAGATGTCGGTGAAGACATCGGCGAACCCGCGGTGCTCCTGGAGTGCTGCGTACTTCTTCCGGGTCGCCCGGCGGCGTCGAGCAGTGAGCATTCGCAGATCATCAGGATGGGTCCGGGATGCTCCCGCGGTCCAGGAGATCTGGATTGTGCGATCGACGACGGTATCGAGGACGGAGTCGCTCCACGACTGTGAGACAAGGACGATGTTGCGCAGGTGGTACCCCAGATCGCGCTGGTTCTGTATCAGCTGTCGCTCCGCGGCATCGAGGTCGCTGGACTGGACGGCGCAGAACTGCGCGCCGACTATGTCTGGATACGTGCGTGCATGGTCAGCGAAACGGCGCACCACGTCGTGGCTCTGGCCCACGTAGCGTTGCCCGTCGGCGAACTCGAGGACATAGATCCCGCACCGATCCTCGCCGGGCCTGAAGTGAGTGCTGAGACTGGTCCCAGGGCTGATCGCCCAGCGTGCGAACGCGCTGACATCCATGGTTCATTGTGCGTCACCCCGACGCCCAGTTCCCACAGATGATTGTTGGAATCCCTGTCCGCGCTGCGCGGTCGAGCCAACCGGTCCTGGTCAGTGCACCTGGCCCCAGGTGGGGCCCATGCCACTCACGCCGACCACGGCTCCCGCCAGTGCGCCGACCAGGACAGCGATCCAGGCCGGCCGCTTCCACACCACGAGCAGCAGCACACATCCCAGGGCGATGACCAGTGAGGGGAGCCCGGTGATCCCCGTGGTGATGATCGGGGTCCACCAGGCGGCGAGGAGGATGCCGACCACAGCCGCGTTGGCTCCCGCCATGGCAGAGCGGGCGACGGGGTGTGTCCTGACCAACTCCCAGTAGGGGAGCGCCGCCACGACCAGGAGGAGGCCGGGCAGGAAGATCGCGACCAGTGCCAGTGCGGCAGCCGCAGGTGCTGCCCCTGCGGGCTCCATGGCGAAACCCAGCGGGGCGGCCAGGGTGAAGAGGGGCCCCGGTATCGCCTGCGCTGCGCTGTATCCGGCCAGGAACTGCTCCTGGCTGATCGACGCTGCGATCACTGGTTCGCCCTGGAGGAGCGGGAGGACGACGTGCCCCCCGCCGAAGACCAGTGCTCCCGCCCGGTAGAACGCGTCGGCCAGGGAGACCCACTTGTCCTGGGTGAGGGCGGTGAGGACCGGCAGCGCCAGGAGCAGCATCACGTACGCGCAGAGGGCAGCCAGCCCGGTGCGACGCGAGACACCCGCCTCGACGTGTGCGGCCTCGCGCCCGTCCTCCTCCCCACGCCACAGGAGTCCCGCACCCAGGCCCACGGCGAGGGCGCCCAGTTGCCCCAGGACGCCCGGGAGCGCCAGGGCCAGGCCTGCGGCGGTGACCGCGATGAGCATCCGCGGGACGTCCGGTGTGAGCGTGCGCGCC
>JAKECL010000328.1 GCA_030460725.1 Propionibacterium sp. | reverse complement strand
GGTGCCCATGGCGGTCCCGGTCCGGCTCACCGGATACACCGCGATGGCCGTGTTGAAGACCAGGGGGAGCATGATGCCCGTGGCGACGCCCTGGATGATGCGGCCCGTCAGGAGGATCGCGAAGGACGGTGCCGTTGCAGCGATTGTGGCCCCCACGAGGAAGAGCACGATGGCAGTGACGACCGGCTTGCGGGTGGGGATCCACCTGAGGAGGAGTCCGAACATCGGGAGCACCATGCCCACTGCCAGGATGTACCCGGTGGTGAGCCACTGGACGACCGTCGCCGGGATGTCGAAGACACCCATGAGGGAGGGCAGGGCGATGTTGAGGGCGGCCTCGGAGTAGAGACCGCTGAAGGCGGCGATCAGGGGGCCCAGCAGGATCCTGAAGGGGTGGGGGTATCTGCTGGCCTCGGTCGCCGAGGGTGAGCCTGGTGCGGAAACCTGTGCGGACACCTGTGCGGATGGAGTCGATGAGGGGGCCGAGCAGGAGTCCTTTCGAGGGCTCGCGGGCGCGCGGGGACCCCGGGGAGGTGCCGCGCGCGGTGTGTCCGCTGTCCCACTGAGGGGAGGGCCCAGATGGGCGGAGATGGCCAGGTGTCACCTGGGGGAGAGGTTGCGAGTTGCCCGTTCGAGCAGGGAGGTCAGCGCGGTGGTCTCCTGGGCGGTGAAGCCCCGGATCAGTTCCTCGGTCAACTGGCTCAGGGTGCTGGTGACTTGGCGCGCGAGCGTGCGCCCGGCGGGGGTGATCTCCGCCAGGTTCCGCCTGCGGTCCTGAGTCTGGGGGGTGACGCTCACCAGCCCCTTGGCGCTGAGTCGTCGGAGGATTCCCCCAACGGTCGGTCGGGAGAGACCCAACCACTGCTCGACCGTGATCTGCGCGGTCTCATCAGAGCCTTCCCGGTCGAGGAGCCCGAGGACTGTTCCCTGGACTCAGGTCAGCCCCACGGGTGCGAGCCGTCGGTTCAGTTCCGACTCGATCGTGGTGTTGAGGATGCGCACCTGGAGGAGATCCACGCCGAGGAGCATGCGATGCATGCGACGCGAACAACCAGCTGGGTGTGCTGTCGGACATCTCACGGCACTGCCGCAGGGTGGGTGCGCGCCCGGTGGGCCCGGCCCGCGCTGGGCCGAGTCGGCCACGACGGCATGGACGCGCGACCCCGGGAGGGGGAACATGGAGGCATGGACGGCGACAGTGTGCACAGCGAAGGCGTCCCCGCCATGGAGTTCGAGCTCTTCAGCTCCTCGTTCTGCGGGGCGTGCCTGCACACGAGAGCGGTGCTCTCCCGCGCGGTCGACCTCGTCGACGGCGCCGCACTGAGGGAACGGGATGTGGCCCTGGATCCCGGGCGGGCCCAGGAGCTGGGGATCACCGCCACCCCGACCGTCATCGTGCGCGATGCGCTGGGGCGCGAGATCCAACGGGCCAGCGGCGTGCCCACCCTCGACCAGGTCCTCCTCGCCGCTGCCCGCGCCATGGGAGTCTGCACTCCCTGACCTGGGGCGGCACGGACGTCGAGGGGTGGAGGTCGCGCCACTGCCGGAGCCCGGGATACGACCCGGGCACGCCTGTAGCGTGGAAGCTCCGTACAAGGATCGGAGACCCCATGCGCTTCACCCTCACAGGGACCCACGAACTCTCGCGCGCCCCCGAACGTGCCACGCTGCACCTCCTGGTCCAGCACGAGGGATCACGACGCACGGAGGTCCTGGCCTCCACACGCGCGCTCGCGAACTCCGTGCAGGAGGAGGCCCGTTCTCTGCTGGGTCGGGGAGAGGCCGGGCCCCTTGCCAGTGTGCACACCGGGGCGGTCTCGGTGCGCTCCTGGATGCCCACGGATCGTGACGGGGTCCCCCTGGCGCGGGTGCACGCTGCCTCCATTGGCCTGGAGGTCGAGTTCCGCGACTTCGAGGACCTGTCGATCCGGGTGGTCGAGTGGTCGGAACAGGAGGGCGTCACCGTCGTGGGCCTGGACTGGGACCTGACCCAGACCACCCGCCGCGGGCTCCAGGAGGAGACCCTCACCGGTGCGCTCGCGGATGCGTGCAGGCGTGCCCGGGTGCTCGCGGGGGCTGCCGGAGCCGGCGAGGTGCGGGTGGTGGAGGTCGCGGACCGTGGCATGTTGGGCGGGGGGGGCTCTGAGGCGGTGCCAGTGGCGCGCGTCGGGGCCCGGATGTTCTCTGCTGCATCGGGTGGAGGAGACGACGGCCTGCGCGTGGAACCGCGCGACGTCGTGGTCCGTGCCGAGGTGGACGTGGTCCTGGAAACCTGAGCCCGGGGTCTGGGTCTCGGCTGTGCCGGGCGAGGGGTCCCGAGACCGCGCGTTCGGCGCGGAGAGTGGTCGGGGCGGCGGGATTTGAACCCACGACATCTTGCTCCCAAAGCAAGCGCGCTACCAAGCTGCGCCACGCCCCGATGTCGCCCGGAGGCAACGCACCGATGATACGTGCCCCACGCCCGGAAGGTCACATCCACATGCCACACCGCGGATGCGTCAGCCGGGCCGTCCCGTGGTGGAGAGTTGCCCCCGGGGCAGACGAGGGCGGCGCCGCCCTCGTCGAGGGCTGGGAGAGCCGGGGGGTGACCTGCGCGGGACGGAGTTCGCATCCGCGGCCTCGGCACGCTACCATTCCGGTGTCGCCCCGTGAGGGACGGCAAGACGCGGGCGTAGCTCAATGGTAGAGCCTCTGCCTTCCAAGCAGATCACGCGGGTTCGATTCCCGTCGCCCGCTCCGCAGGACGAAAGCCCGGCGTTCCACCGAGAGGTGGGCGTCGGGCTTTCGTGCACGTGGGGTGCCGTGTCCGCGCTGGACGCATTGCTGTTCGCATCTCGCGACGGTGTCGTCCCGGTGTCGGATGGGCAGGAGTCTGAGGGAGCTTGGCGATCTGCGCAGTCTGCGGTGGTATCGCTGCGACCGCACACCACGTGCCCATGCCTGTGAGTGCCCACTCTGGAACATCCCAGGTCGGGCGCTGGCGGGGATCACGACGTGTGCCCGCCTCGAGCGTTCGGGAGCCATGTGTTCGACGATGCGCATCCAGCTAGAG
>JAKECL010000327.1 GCA_030460725.1 Propionibacterium sp. | reverse complement strand
CCCGGGCCGAGGGGGTGGAGTCCGCGGTGTGCAGAGCGTGGATGGGGGTGTCCGCCACGACGGGTCCACACGTCCCCCCGGCTCCGCCACGGCGTGGCCGGGCGTAATGGGACCGCAGGTCACGGTAGGCGTCGCGCAGTGCCTGCCCCCGTCTCACCCTGCGGTTCAGCCACACCAGCAACGGCGCCACGAAGAGTGCGCGCAGGACCAGGATCACCACCACGGCGACCACCGCGATGCCCAGGGCCAGCCACAGGCTCTCGTGCTGCTCACGCACCTGGGTGACGAGTCCGAAGAGTTCCAGGCCCATGACCAGGAACACCCCGCCCTCCAGCAGCAGCTCCACGGTGCGCCAGTTCGACGCCTCCGAGCGACGGTCCAGAGGGCTGAGGTGGGTCACCGCACCGTGACCGGTGACCAGACCCGCCGTGGCCACGGCCACCAGGCCGGAGGCGTCCAGGGCCTCGGTGGGCAGGAACGCCAGGAAGGGTGTCGCGAAGGACACGGCAGTGGAGAGCACCGGACTGTCCACCCAACGGCGCAGCGCGAGCCCGGCCCGGGCGACCACGACACCGATGATGACGGCCACGACAACGGAACGCAGGAAGGAGGTCCCGACCTCCCACAGGGGTACCGACACAGCGGTGGCGGCGACGGCGGACCGCATGAGGACCAGGGAGGTGGCGTCGTTGAGCAGGCTCTCACCCTCCAGCACCGTGACGATGCGGGGCGAGACCCCCAGGCGACGCACGATGGAGGTGGCCACCGCGTCGGTGGGGCTGAGGATGGCACCCAGGGCGATGCCCACGGACAGGCTGATGCCCGGCACCAGTGCATGCAGGACGACACCCAGCACCAGGGAACTGATGACGACCAGGAAGACCGACAGCCCGCCGATGGCGCGGAAGTCACGGCGGAAGTCCATGGCCGGAAGGCTGACGGCCGTGGCGTAGAGCAGGGGAGGGAGAACCCCTGCCAGGATCCACTCGGGTTCCACCGTGATGGCCGGGATGGCGGGTACGAAGGACACCCCGACCCCCAGCAGGACCAGCAGCAGTGGGGTCGCCACCCCGACCTTCGGTGCCAGACGGTTGACCAGGACGATGACGAGGACTGCCAGGACCATCACCAGGGCGATGCCGGTGACCTCCATCTCGCCTGTGCCCACGACGGTCCCCTTCCCTCACTCCAGTGTTTCCACCGTAGCGTGCCGCGCAGATGGGCAGGGGTCGCCCTCGTGGGTGCGTCCCCGCCGGGACGGCCCGGGGCAACCGCAGGCGGCGGTGGCGGGACGCGCCCCGACGGAGGTGGCGTCAGTAGCCGAAGACCACCCGGCCCAGTGTCATCACGAAGGTCGTGATGAGGAGAGCCCCGATGATGTTGAGGACCAGACCGGCCTTGATCATGTCGGCGATGCGCACGTAGCCCGAGGAGTAGGCGATCGCATTGGGTGGGGTGCCGGCGGGCATCATGAAGCCGTAGGTGGAGGCCAGCGCCACGGGAATCACCAGCAACAGCACGTTGATGCCGGTCCCCGCCGCCAGACCACCCATGATCGGCAGGAAGGCAGCGGCGGTGGCCGTGTTGGACGTGAACTCCGTGAGCACCACGATCAGCACGGTGATGAGGAGGACCAGCAGAAGGGGTGGCAGGTCGGCCAGCGCCCTCGTGTTCTCGCCGATCCAGAAGGAGAAGCCGGTCTTGGTGAACATGGCGGACAGGGACAGGCCGCCCCCGAAGAGGAGCAGGACGTCCCAGGGGATGTGCTTGGCGGTGGCCCAGTCGAGCAAGGGGATTCCCTGGACGGGGCGCACGGGGGTGAGGAACAGGATCAGTGCGATGACCATCGCGATGAGCTCGTCGGAGAAGGTGTCGGGAAAGACGGTCGGCAGGATGACCCACGACAGGGCTGCCAGGACGAAGACGACGGAGACCATCTTCTCCCCGCGCGACATCGGGCCCATCTCGTTCAACTGCTGGCGGATCATGTCCCGTCCGCCGGGGATCTCCGTGATCTCGGGCTTGAAGAGGACGTTGACGATCAGCCACCATCCGATGAAGAGGAATGTCCACCCCAGCGGCACGCCGAAGAGCATCCACTGGGCGAAGGTGATCCGGATGCCTTCCTGCTCGGCCAGGTAGGCGCGCAGCAGGGTGGCCGGGGGTGTGGAGATGATGGTGGACACCGAGGCGATGGACGCCGAGTACGCCACCCCCAGGACCAGGGACTTCCCGAAGTTGGACTTCAGCATGTCGGAGGCGGAGGCGCCCTCGTAGACCAGGGACAGGACGGACAAGGCGATGGGGACCATCATGACGGCGGTCGCCGTGTTCGACACCCACATCGTCATCACGCCGGTGGCAACCATGAGGCCCAGGACGAGTCGCTTGGGGGTGGTGCCCACGGTCAGCACCGTGACCAGTGCGATGCGACGGTGCAGGTTCCATCGCTGGATGGCCAGCGCCAGGAAGAAGCCTCCCATGAACATGAAGATCGTGCCGTTGGCATAGGGGGCGGCAGTGGTCCCGAAGTCGGAGACCTGGGTGAGGGGGAAGGCGACCAGGGGCACCAGGGCGGTGGCCGCCAGGGGGATGGCCTCGGTGACCCACCACGTGCCCATGAGGGTGCCCACTGCGGCGGTGACGGCGAGGCCGTGGGCGGTGAACTCTGCGCCCTCGGGAGCGACGTCGAGGACAGCCTGGGGGACCTGGTCGGGCATCAGCCAGTAGACGATGGCGGCCAGGAGGAAGCCGAGGCCGATGCCGATGACGCGGCGGTGGAGTCTGCGGGGCTCGACGGGCTTCGCGTCGAGGCCAGAGGCGTGTGCTGTGCTGGGGGAGATTTCCGGTGTGCTCATGCGGCGTGCTCCGATCGGGGGCGCGGGACGGACGGGCGGTTCGGTGGGCGGCGCACCGGCAACGGTGGCGGGGCCGACCCGTTTCTGACACTAACCGTTGCGGGGGATCCTGTGTCGGCTTTCACACAAGATGTGTCGAAATCGAGATAATCGACTCCGAGAGATCGGTGTCGGGTGGTCTCTCCCGCGCAGCG
>JAKECL010000326.1 GCA_030460725.1 Propionibacterium sp. | reverse complement strand
CCCCCTCCTCGAACTGACCGGACGCCCCGACCCATCGGATGAGGTGCTGGATCAGGGTCTTGGGCACCCCGGTGTTCACCGCGTAGTGGCTCATCTGGTCGCCCACCCCGTAGGTGCACCACCCCAGCGCCAACTCCGAGAGGTCCCCGGTGCCCAGGACGATGCCGCCCAGGTGGTTGGCCAGGCGGAAGAGGTAGTCGGTGCGCAGGCCCGCCTGGACGTTCTCGAAGGTGACGTCGTAGTCCTCCGCACCCGAGGCATAGGGGTGACGCAGGTCGGCGAGCATCTGGCGGGCCGCGGGGGTGATGTCGATCTCCTCGAAGGAGACCCCCAGACGTTCGCACAGCAGGGTGGCGTTGGTCTTCGTGTGGGCGGTCGTCGCGAAGCCCGGCAGCGTGTAGGCAAGCACGTCGGTACGAGGGCGCCCCAATCGGTCCATCGCCTTGGCGGCCACGATGAGTGCATGGGTGGAGTCCAGGCCCCCGGACACCCCGATGACGACCTTGGGCGTGCCGATGGCGCGCAGGCGCTGCTCCAACCCCGAGACCTGGATGTTGTAGGCCTCGTAGCAGTCCTGGGCCAGGCGCTGGGGATCATCGGGCACGAAGGGGAAGCGGTCGACGGCGCGCTCCAGGCCGAGGTCCGTGCGCGGGGGGTCCAGGCGGACCCCGATGCGTGGGAGGGCCGCCTTTCCCGAGGCGCTCAGGGTGTCGTCGGCGCGGGCGTTGTCCTCGAAGGAGCCCTGGCGCTGGCGTTCCTGGCGCAGTCGGTCCAGGTCCACGTCCGCCACGGTGACGCGACGCCCCGAGGGGAAGCGCTCACCCTCCGCCAGCAGGTCACCCATCTCGTAGACCAGGGTCTGGCCGTCCCAGGACAGGTCGGTGGTCGACTCGCCCGGTCCTGCCGCGCAGTACACGTAGGCGCAGTTCGTGCGGGCCGAGGCTGAGCGCACCAGCAGCCTGCGTTCCTCCGCACGCCCCACCATGACGGGGGAGGCCGACAGGTTCAGCACCACGCTGGCCCCTTCCAGGGCTGCCCGTGACGAGGGCGGGACGGGGACCCACATGTCCTCGCAGATCTCCGCGCTCACGCACAGCCCGGGCACGTCGAGGACGTCGACCAGGACCGTGCCGAAGGGGAGCTCGGCGGTCCCCTCAGGGAGCTGCTCACCCATCCAGGGGGCCGCCTCCATGACACCCGGTGCGGAGTCGGCCCCGGGCGCGAAGTGACGCTTCTCGTAGAACTCCCGGTAGTTGGGCAGGTACTGCTTCGGGGTGATCGCCAGGACACGCCCGCGGTGGATGAACACCGCGCAGTTGAAGAGCCGGTTCCCGTGGCGCAGCGGGGCGCCCACGACCACCAGGGTCAGGAGGTCCCGGGAGGCTTCCACCACTGTCCCCAGCGCGTCCAGGACACCGTCCAGCAGGACGTCCTGGAGGAGCAGGTCGTCGATCGCATAGCCGCTCATGCACAGCTCGGGGAACACAGCCACGGCCACCCCGCGCGCGGAGCATTCCCGGGCTGCGGTGACGACCTCCTCGGCGTTGCGTTCGGGCTGTGCCGCGTGGACGGGGAGCGTGACGGCGGCGACGCGGGCGAAACCCTGGTCGTAGAGCGAATGGAAGTTCACGGTGCTCCTTCGAAGTGGTGCCCCCATTGTGCCGTGTCGCGCGTCCCGGTGTGGGTGTGCCTCCGGTGCGCGGGTTCGGGGATGGATTCGCCGGATGTGGCGGTCGTGAGGATCCCGAACCCACATGTGGGTGACGTGTGGGTACCGGGAACGACGACGCCCGGGGTGGCCGCATGACCACACCCGGGCGTCGCCCTCGCCAGAGCGCAACTCAGACCAGCGTCAGCGCCTGCTTCGCGATGGCCAGTTCCTCGTTGGTGGGCACCACCATGACGCGCACAGAAGACCCGCGCTGGGTGATGGTGATGGGCTCGCGCACGTGGACGTTGTTGGCCTCCTCGTCGAGGATGACGCCGAACGGTGCCAGGTGCTCGCAGATCTCGCGACGCACACCGATGTCGTTCTCGCCGATGCCGGCGGTGAAGGTCAACACGTCCACCCCGCCCATCTCAGCGGTGTAGGCACCGATGTACTTCACCAGGCGGTTGATGTAGACGTCCATGGCCAGGCGGGCCCTGGCACGGGTGTCGCGGTCGTGGGAGGCGATCATCTCCCAGATGACGCGCATGTCGGACTCGCCGGTGAGGCCCTTGAAGCCCGACTTCTTGTTGAAGAGCGTGTCGATCTCCTCGAAAGTCATGCCACCCACGCGTTGGAGGTGGAAGACGACTGCCGGGTCGATGTCGCCCGTGCGGGTGCCCATCATGAGGCCCTCCAAGGGGGTGAGTCCCATGGAGGTGTCCACCGCCTGGCTGCCCACGATGGCCGAGGCCGACGCGCCATTGCCCAGGTGCAGGACGATCTGCTTGAGGTCGCGGGCACCCAGGATGGAGGAGACCTTGGAGGAGACGAACTGGTGGGAGGTCCCGTGCGCGCCGTAGCGGCGGATCGAGTACTTCTCCGCCGTCTCGCGGTCAAGGGCGTAGGTCGAGGACTCAGGAGGCAGCTTCTGGAAGAAGGCCGTGTCGAAGACCGCGACGTGGGGGATGTCGGGGAGCAGCTCCTGGGCGACGTCGATGCCCTTGAGGTGGGCCGGGTTGTGCAGTGGCGCCAGGTCGGCCAGTTCCTTGATGAGCCCGTGGACGCGGGCGTCGATCAGCGCAGGGCCGTCGAAGTATCGCCCGCCCTGGACGATGCGGTGGCCCACAGCCACGATGTTTGCGTCGGCGAGGGCGGGGCCGACCTCCTCGAAGAGGCGCAGGACCTCGCGCAGTCCCGCGCCGTGGTCAGGGACCGGCTCGTTGAGGTCCACGACCTTCTGGGAGTAGCGGTGCTGGATGTGGCCCTGGGACTCGCCGATGCGTTCCACCAGTCCCTGGGCGATGGAGTGGCCGGTGACGGGGTCGATGAGTTGGTACTTCACCGACGAGGATCCGGAGTTGATGACGAGGACGGTCTCGGTCGACACGTGGTGCCTTTCAGG
>JAKECL010000325.1 GCA_030460725.1 Propionibacterium sp. | reverse complement strand
CCCGAGGGCAGTGCCACCAGGAACTCCGGGGAGCGGAACCCGTGCTCCTCGAAGGCGAGCGCAATGCCCTCCGCCACTTCCTGGACACGGTCGACCCCGACCAGCGCGATGGCGGAGCCACCGAAGCCGCCGCCGGTCATGCGCGCACCCAGTGCCCCGAGGGACCGGGCCGTGTCCACCGCGACGTCCAACTCCGGGCAGGAGACCTCGTAGTCCTCCCGCAGGGAGTCGTGGGAGGCGTTGAAGAGCTCTCCCACCTTCTCGAAGGTCTGGTGTGTCAGGGAGTCGCCCTCCAGAAGCGCCGCAACCCTGCGGGTCCGGTCGATCTCTGTGACGACGTGACGCACCCGGTGGCGCAGTCGCCCCTCAGGCAGACGTGCAAGCGAGTCATCCAGATCGCCGGGCGCGACCTCGACCAGCAGGTCCACGCCGAGGATCCGTGCTGCCTCCTCACAGTCGGCGCGACGCTGTGCGTACTGGCCGTCATTGTTGGAGTGCTTGGCCCGGGTGTTGATGACCAGCAGCTCCAGGCCGTCGCGTGCCAGGTCGAAGGGGATCTGTCGGATCGCCTGCGTGCGGCAGTCCAGCAGCAGGGCGTGTCCGGCACGCGCACGCAGGGACGCGGCCTGGTCCATGCCTCCGGTGTTGGCACCGGCATAGCGGTTCTCCGCCTCGATGGCAGCCTTCTGCAGGACGATGCGCCCCGCCTCATCCCCACCCAGGCCCAGGTGGGCGACCTCGTCGATGCCGACAGCCACGCAACACTCCAGCGCTGCGGAGGAGGACAACCCTGAGCCCAGCGGGACGGCGGAGTCCACGAAGACGTCCATCCCGGGTAGCGGTCCGAATCCTCGACCCTCCAGGGCCCAGAACACACCGGCGACATATGCCGCCCACCCCTGCACGGGGTCAGGTCCGTCGGCGGGCCTCGGCGTGTCCAGATTGATCTCGATGACGTCGCGCTGCTGCCCCGAGCTCAGACGCAGCACGCGGTCCTGTCGCACACGCAGAGCGGCGAAGGCACGGTGCGGCAGTGCGATGGGAAGTGCCAGCCCGCCGTTGTAGTCGGTGTGCTCGCCGATGAGGTTTGCGCGCCCCGGCGCACTCCACACCCCCTGCGGCGCGGAACCGAGGATCTCCTGCATGAGCGTGGAGACCCTGTCCCGTCCGTACTCCCCACTCCAGGCGTCGCGGTACTGCGCCGATGCTGTCGTCACTGGTCCTCCACTCGCTCGTCAGCGGTCGCTGCGCCCCCACGCGCACGCTGACCTGTCCTGGGCCCCCGTCCTCGGAAGTGCCACCACACAGCCTAGTGCAGGCCCGTGTGCGCACGGAGAGCCCTCTGCACCGTGGCTCCCCCGCTCCAACGCTCCCTGGACCCAGGCCCGGCCGCTAGTATTGTCGGGTTCCCGCAGGCGAGGGACCCTCTGTCGGGATCCCCCACCTGCTCCGACCTCGCACAGGTGGCCCATGTTCCTTCCCCCGCGGTCCCCCGGTCAGGACTGGCTCGGTGTGGTCATCGCCATTCCTGAGCCCTGGGTGACCCAACTGACGGAGCTGCGTCTGGGGCTGGGAGACCTGCAGGGGTCACTGGTGCCCGCGCACGTCACGCTGCTGCCCCCGATTCCCGTACCCGCTCGCCAGCGCACCGAGGTCATCCGCCACCTGCGTTCCGTCGCCCAGCGCCACCTCCCCTTTCGCATCACCATCCGCGGCGCCGACACCTTCCGCCCAGCCTCCCAGGTCGCGTTCCTGCGTGTGGACGAGGGCGACGACCAGTGCAGGATGCTCGCCGATGACATCCGCACCGGCCCGCTGGACCAGGCGCTGCGCTACCCCTACCACCCCCACGTGACATTGGCCCAGGACGTGGAGGACCCCGCCATGGACCTTGCCCTGGATGTCGCGGCCGATTTCTCCGCCTCCTGGGTCGTCCCGGGGTTCCGCCTCGATCGCCTCGACCCTTCCGGCATGTACTCCTCCATGGCTCTCTTCGACTTCGAGGTGTCCTGACCGCCCGGTTGTGCCACCGCAGACGGACGACCACCTTCGAGCAGTGCCGCCACCTGCGCTCCCGTACTGCCACACCGGGCCCGGGAGGGGCAGGCGGGATAGGTTGTAGACATGGCTCCCACCGGTCCCGACCCGCAGCCCGCACCTCCGGGCCCTGCAGCTGCCGTCCACGTCGAGAAGCGCCCGATCCAGGCTCCTGGGTTTCGCCACTCCCTGGAGACCCCGGGCCTCATGCCGCGAATCCAGGCCGTGACTGCCTGGTGGAACCGGACGAGACCAGCCCGCATGCTCGCGCGCTACGGTGCCCGCAACGGGGGACTGTTGTGCTCGGGCATGGCGCTCACCGTCCTGCTCTCCCTGACTGCGGCCCTCACAGTGGGCGGCACCGTGTTCATGGCAGCACTCGGATCCAACACGGAGCTGAGGGACGCGGTGGTGGACGGGGTGAACAGCGCGCTCCCGGGCTTGCTCACCACTGCAGACTCCCCCGGCCTCATCGACCCGCAGTCCTTGACCGCGACCAGCGTGTGGTCACTGACCTCGGTCATCGCCCTGCTCGTGATGACCTGGTCCGCAATCTCGGCGGTGGGCGCCATGGGCACCTCGATCCGCGCCATGTTCGGGTTGGTGGCGGTGCCGGAGAACATCATCGTGAAGACCTTGCGCAATGTGGCGGGGGTGGTGGGCCTGGCTCTGTCACTGGTGGCAGGCGCCGGACTGGGTCTGGCGGTCACCGTGTTCGGGGACTGGACGTCGCAGCGCCTGGACCTGCAGCCCGGTCTCGGGGAGGCAGTCCTGCTGGGGGCGTCCTACCTGGTGTCCATGCTGGTCAACGCGGGGGTCATCATCCTCTTCGTGAGGGTCGTGGCGGGTGTGCGGGTGGTGGGACGTGACCTCGCGACGGGAACGGCGCTCTTCGTCGTGGCCTCCGAGGTCCTGCGCTACCTGGGCACCTCCGCCGTCGGATCGGTCTCCGGGCCCCTGCTCACGACCGCCACCTCACTGGTGACGCTGATCCTGTGGATCAACCTCCAGATCCGCGTCGTC
>JAKECL010000324.1 GCA_030460725.1 Propionibacterium sp. | reverse complement strand
CGTCGGTTCCGTTCGTGTGCATAGCATGGGGCGTGGCCTCAAACCGTGTTTCCTCGAAGATGAAGTGGCTCCTGGGTGGAGTGCTTGCGTTTGTGTTGCTGGTGGGTGGTGCGTCGGCGGGTTATGCGGCGCATTTTGCGCAGCGTGGGCTTCCGGGTGTTTCCGTTGCGGGGACGTCGGTGACGGGGCAGACCAGGGATGAGGTTGCCCAGGCTGTTTCGGCGCGTGCGGGTGAGTTGACGGTGACGGTCAATGTTGATGGTGAGCCGACGACGGCGAAGCTTGCGGACCTGGGTGTCACGGTCGATGCGGATGCGACGGCTGCGAAGGCTTTTGAGCCCAATGCTTCGGCGTGGTCGCGTCTGAAAGCCTTGTTTGATCACCGTGATGTGTCGGTGGTGACGTCGGTGGATGAGGCGAAGTTGCAGGCTTTTGGTCAGGAGGTTTCTGCCAAGGCGGGGTCTGCTGCCACGGATGCGACTGTTGTGCTGTCCGAGGATGGTTCCCAGTTCGTGGCCACTCCTGCGGCGTCGGGTGTGGGGGTGGATGTCTCCCAGTTGACGGGTGTTGTGTCGACGGCGGCGTCGACGCTGAGTTCCCAGACTGTGGATCTTCAGGCCTCTGAGGTGGCGCCGAAGGTGTCCACGGAGGCCGCCCAGGCTGCTGCGGAGAAGGCGAATGGGCTGTTGGCGTTGGATGTGACGATCACGGATGGGATCACGGACTACACGGCGAGTGCGCAGGACAAGGCGCAGTGGGTGAACATTCCGGCTGATGGTTCTGAGGATGCTGCTCCGGCCTTTGATGATGCGAAGGTGAC
Source organism: Propionibacterium sp. (assembly GCA_030460725.1). GTDB lineage: Bacteria > Actinomycetota > Actinomycetes > Actinomycetales > Actinomycetaceae > Pauljensenia. Next base: position 2,240 of record JAKECL010000324.1, on the reverse strand, counting down.
TGCTTGGGTGGAGAAGGTTGCGGGGGAGTCGAATGAGGATCCCGAGCCGGGTATCAAGAATGTGAACTCCCGCGGTGACGTGGTGGCGGTGGCGTCTCCGGGGAAGAACGGGTGGAAGACGAACAATGTGCCTTCCGTGGCGAAGGCTGTGGTGGAGGCTCTGCACAAGGGTGAGTCGTATTCGGGGGACTTCGACTACGACAAGGTGGAGCCGACCTTCACCACTCGCGAGATTGCGGACGGGGCGGAGAACCTGGTCTACAAGGCCGCCCCCGGCGAGAAATGGATCGACCTCAATCTCTCCAACTACACGGTGACCGCCTACGAAGGTGCGACCATCGTCCAGGGACCGATGTACATGGTCCCGGGTGAGCCCGACACTCCCACCGTCGCTGGCACCTTCCACGTCTACCTGAAGTACGAGACCCAGACAATGCGTGGGGAGAACAAGGACGGGTCGAAGTACGTGACCCCCGACGTCCCCTACGTCACCTACTTCACCGGGTCCTATGCCTTCCACGGGGCGCCTTGGCGTTCCTCCTTCGGATGGGGTGGCCCCGGCGGGTCCCACGGCTGCGTGAACATGCCCGTGGACGCCGCCAAGTGGATCTATGACTGGTCAGAGATCGGTACCACCGTCGTCAGCCACTACTGACAGCGCCTCGTCCTCCGTGTCCCCACCCTGGAGTCCAGGAGAACAGCTCGAGGAACCGGACCTGGAGCGTTCGCTGAAGATCACAAGTTGATAACGATACGATCCCTGGTATGAACTCATCGCGCCGGTCACCGCAGGCCCTCCCGGCACTCCACACTGCCAGAGAGCCCCGCGCAATGGTTGTCGCCCGTCGGGCTTCCACAGTGCTGGTTGCTGCGGTCCTGATGCTGGCCTCCACAGCCTGGTTCGTCTACCGAGGTTTCGAGTCGGACCTGGGGGGCAATGCCCTGGACATCTCCGGGCTCGGTGCTCAGAGCGGCGCACGCTCCACAGAGGGCGGGGATCCTCCGAGTGACTCATTTGCCGGTCGAGCACTCAATGTCCTCCTGGTCGGCCAGGACGGGCGGCACGGTCAAGGTGACTCCTTCGGCAGCGAGACGGACATTGAGGGTATGCGCGCCGACACGACCATGCTGGTGCATGTCTCTGCCGACCGGTCCCGCATCCAGGTCGTGTCCATCCCGCGCGATCTCAAGACCGACATCCCCTCCTGCACCCGCTCGGACGGGTCAGTCTCGGGAGCCACCTTCGATCGCTTCAACGCAGCCTTCGCCATCGGGTCGAACTCGCAGGAGGACGTGGCCTCTGGCATTGCCTGCACCAGAGCCACGGTCGAGCACCTCTCCGGTCTGCCGGTCGACGAGTTCGCGGTCGTGGACTTCACGGGTTTCGAGGCCATGATCGAGGCACTGGGTGGGGTCTGGCTCGATGTCCCCGAGGACGTCCATGACGTGGAGGCACAGGCCTTTCTCTCCGCGGGCTGCCAGAAGCTCGACGGTCCCAGCGCATTGGGCTACGCCCGAGCGCGGAAGTCGCTGGGGGACGGGACAGACCTCGGCCGCATCGGCCGCCAACAGACGCTGGTCGCGGCCATCTTCCGGGAGGCCCTGTCCAAGAACTACGTGACCGACCTGCCAGCCGTGCTGAGTTTCCTCAAGCAGACACTCGCCTCGCTCCAGACCTCTGTCGGACTGTCCGGCCTCAACGCGGATCTCGGGCTGCTGCTCTCTGTCGCGGACATCGACCGGGCGAGCATCCAGTTCGTCATGATGCCCAATCACTACGATCCCGAGGAGGAAGGTCCGGTGCTGGCCAGCGAGCCGGAGTCGAGCGCGCTGTGGGCGGCGCTTGCTTCGGACTCCGGTCTCCCCGTCGGGACTGCCTACACCGACGGACACGGAGCCGCTCAAGTGGTGCCCGACCCCGAGGCAGGTACCGCGCCAGGCTCCGCTCAGTCCGGCGCCGCCCCGGACACGGCGACCCCGTCGGCTCCACCGGGTGACGGCTCCACTCAGCCAGAGGCACCTGTCGACTCCTGCCCGCCCTCGGGAGGTCAGTGAACCGTTCCTCCAGCGTCGGCGCGGGTGACGGTTGGTGCGACTCTGGTGTGCGTACTGCTCGCAGTGCTCGTGGTGCGCCTGTCGCCCAGGGGCAGTGACCGTGACACAACCTCGGCCACCACCTCGTCCCTCAGCCCTGCGATGGTCCTGGCAATCGGTGCCTGTGCCGTCGTGGTGGTTTCCAC
>JAKECL010000323.1 GCA_030460725.1 Propionibacterium sp. | reverse complement strand
GGGAGCACGTGGCCTGAGGCGCCACCCCGCCCCGGGCGATCCGGTGGCGCAGAGGACCACGCGCGGGAGCGTCGTGGTGACCGGAGGCCCGACCACCCCGGTGCGCCGGTGGATTTGCATCGTCCCCGCACCTCCTGTGAGGCAGCGCACCGCCTGTGCCTCCCGCGCCGCTGGTGGGCGTCGGTGGCCCGGTGCTATCCTCGAGGGCGACCGTCCGGGCATCTGTGCCCGGAACGCAAGCGGAGATCCTCCCACCTGGATGCCCGCCGCGAGGTGACCGAGAGGTCCTCCCCGTGGTTCGTGCCCGATCCGGCAGCAGCCGGAGTCACGGGGACAGGGAATCGGGTCACTCGACACGCGGCATCGCCGCGCGCCGATCTGGGCCTTCGCGTGCGTCATGGCGCGGAGGCCTTCTTCGCGCCTGGACAGTTGACACCGTGGAAGGAGTCACCCATCAGCGAGACCCGCATCAATGACCGCATCCGAGTCCCCGAGGTCCGCCTCGTGGGACCCGGCGGGGAGCAGGTCGGCGTCGTCCGCATCGAGGCCGCCCTGCGACTGGCCGAGGAGGCAGGGCTCGACCTCGTCGAGGTCGCACCCGACGCCAAGCCGCCCGTCTGCAAGCTCATGGACTACGGCAAGTTCAAGTACGAGGCCGCCCAGAAGGCTCGCGACGCCCGCCGCAACCAGGCGAACACGCAGCTCAAGGAGATCCGTTTCCGCCTGAAGATCGACGACCACGACTTCGAGGTGAAGAAGGGGCACGTTGTGCGCTTCCTCACCCAGGGCGACAAGGTCAAGGTCATGATCATGTTCCGCGGCCGCGAACAGTCCCGCCCCGAGGCTGGCGTGCGTCTGCTGCGCAGGCTCGCCGAGGACGTCGGCGAGCTGGCGACCGTGGAGTCGATGCCCCGCCAGGACGGTCGCAACATGACGATGGTGCTGGCACCCACCCGCCGCAAGGCCGATGCGATCACCGAGCAGCGTCAGCGCCGCGAGGCGGAGCGCGTGGCGCGCAAGGACAAGAAGGCCGAGAGGTCCACCAGGGACCAGGCCCGCGGGGCCGACGCCGCACGGTGAATGACTCACACGCGGGGCCCGTGCCCCGTGTCGGACACAGAAGGAATGGACAACATGCCGAAGAACAAGACCCACTCCGGGACGAAGAAGCGCGTTCGCGTGACCGGATCCGGCAAGCTCATGCGTGAGCAGGCAGGCGCACGCCACCTGCTGGAGCACAAGTCGAGCCGCAAGACCCGTCGTCTGGCCTCCGACCAGGTGCTGGCCAAGGCCGACACCAAGCGCGCCCGCAAGCTGCTGGGCATCTGACCGGCCCGTCCGCACCAAGGAGATTTGAGAAATGGCACGTGTGAAGAGGGCCGTCAACGCCCAGAAGAAGCGTCGCGTCGTCCTGGAGCAGGCGTCGGGCTACCGCGGACAGCGTTCGCGCCTGTACCGCAAGGCCAAGGAGCAGGTCACCCACTCCTTCGTCTACTCCTACCGCGACCGCAAGGCCCGCAAGGGTGACTTCCGTCGCCTGTGGATCCAGCGCATCAACGCCGCGGCCCGCCAGAACGGCATGACCTACAACCGCCTGATCCAGGGTCTGAACCTGGCCGGCGTCGAGGTCGACCGCCGCATGCTCGCCGAGCTGGCTGTCAACGAGCCCACCGCCTTCGCGGCCCTCGTCAAGACCGCCAAGGACGCGCTGCCCGCGGACGTCAACGCCGCCAAGCAGGCCTGAGCCTGCTGATCGGGACACCAGTGTCCGATCGATCTGCCCCGGAGCGCCCCTCCCACCTGGACAACCCCCACGCCGAACGCGTGAGGCGGGTTGCCGGGTTGGCGGGGCGCTCCGCACGTTCGCGCTCCGGGCTGCTCCTGGTGGACGGCCCCCAGGCCGTGCGCGAGCTGGTCGTGCACCGCGCAGGACAGCTGCGCGACGTCTATCTCACGGCCGAGGCTGCAGCCTCCCACCCCGACATCCTCGATGCCGCCCGTCGCGCCACCACCTGGGTGCACGAGGTCACCGAGGAGGTCGCCCGCGCCATGTCCTCCGATGCCCAGGGGGTCATTGCCGTGGCGCGGATCCAGGCCATCGGCGCGGGGTCGCCACGCGCGGGCGGGGGACCTGTGGTCGTCCTCGCACGTGCGCAGGACCCGGGCAACGTGGGCACCATGATCCGCACCGCCGACGCCATGGGCGCCTCCCGCGTCGTGCTCACCCCGGGGTCCGTGGACGTCTCCAACCCGAAGGTCATCCGCTCCTCCGCAGGGTCGGTGTTCCACCTACCCGTCGCCACGGGCACCGCCCTGACCGAGGTGGTCGAGGACCTCCACGGGGACGGCACCGTGGTGATGGGCACCTCGGGCTCCGACGGCTCCCTGGACCTGCGGGAGCTGCTCGCCGAGGCGCTGACGCGCGGGGAGGGCGCACTGGGCGTGCCGCACGCCTGGGTGCTGGGGAACGAGGCCCAGGGCCTGTCTCCCCAGGAGGAGGCGCTCTGCGACGTCCTGGTCTCCATCCCCATGACCGGCGAGGCGGAGTCGCTCAACGTCGCCTCCGCCGCGGCCATGTGTCTCTTCGCCTCACAGTGCGGGAGGGCACCGGGCTCCCGCTAGGCTGGACCCATGCGCGTGCGTGACCTCGACGAGTCCGAACTGATCTCCCTGATGACGGCCGTGCTGCCCAGGGGGGAGCGCACGCTCGTTGGACCCGGTGACGACTGTGCGGTCGTCGCCTGCCCGGAAGGCCGATTCCTGGTCACCACCGACGTCCTCGTCTCCGGTCACCACTTCCGGCCCCAGTGGTCGGGTGCGGACGAGATCGGCGCGAGGGCGGCCGCCCAGAACCTCGCGGACGTGGCTGCGATGGGCGGGCGCACCTCCTCCCTGGTCGTCTCCCTGGTTCTCCCCCCGGACACCCCCGTGGACTGGGTGGTGGCGCTCTGTGCGGGATTCGGACAGCGTGCCCGCCTGGCGGGTGCCGGCGTGGTGGGCGGGGACCTCTCCGCGGGGGAGGAGGTCGTCATCGCCGTGACGGCCCACGGGTGGACCCACGA
>JAKECL010000322.1 GCA_030460725.1 Propionibacterium sp. | reverse complement strand
TGGTCTGTGGGCTGTGGTCTGTCGGCGCGGGCTGCGATTCCGTGTGGCAGCAGTCGGGTGGTGCCTCCACTCAGGTGTCGACGAGGGCGGCGCCGGGTGGCAGCACCTCGCGCAGCCCATCCATCACGGCACCCGGGTCAGTCAGTGGGAGCAGATGGTGCCGGCTCGACGCCGCGACCAGGGTGGCCCCGTGACGGCGGGCGAACTCCTCCTGGATGTGGAACTGGCGACCGCGTCGCCGCGAGGTGGTGACCACCGCCTGTCGCTCCGGCAGCCACGTCCTTCCGGGGGTCGCCAGTGCCGACAGCACGTCCAGCGAAGGACCGAAGAGGCGCATCTCCTGCGTGCGGGCATGGGCCGCCGTCCGGGTCTGCTGCGCCAGGGGTGCTGAAGCTGCTTCCAGGGCGTCGGTGGCGAGGACTTCCAGGCCACGTCCCAACCATCCCAGCCCCTGGGCGCGGTGGTGCTCAGGGCCGTTCTCGAAGGAGGCGTCGACCAGCACGATCCCGCAGGCCTGTCCAGGGTGGGCCGCACACCACAGACGCGCCAGGGTCCCGCCCCAGGAATGTCCGACCAGAACCAGGGGGCCGCGCCCCAGGGTGGTGACCATCGCGTCCATGTCTGCGACCACTGCGGACAGGGGACGGGGGTCGGGGGACGGCTCGGAACCGCCCAGCCCCGCCCTGTCCCCGGCCACGCACCGCCACCCGTCGAGGCCCGGTCGGGAGTCCACGAGTGCCAGGAACGGCTCCCAGAGCCCGGAGTCCAGTCCCAGTCCGGCCTCCAACAAGACGGTGCCGCCCTCGTCCCCGGGCTGGCCCGCGGGGAGGGGGCGCTCGCGGCGCACGAGGGCGCGCAAGGTGCGCTCTCCGCGGGGGATGGCCATGACCTGTGTGGACATGGATCCCACGATAGGGAGCAGCGCTGTCTGCGGCTCGTGGAGGACCAGTGGAAGAACTGTGTCCGTCTGTCCGGCCGCGGTGGTGCCGCCTCCGGTCCGGCTGCCGCGGTGCCGCCTCCGCTTCGGCTGCCGTAGTGCCGCCTCCGGTCCTGACTCCGGGTCTCCGCTGCCGCGGTCCCGTCGCCCGGCTCCAACCACTGCGAACCCCATGGCCCCGCGCCATGGCGCGCCTCGGAGCCACGGGAGGCCCTCCGATCTGCCCACTTCCATGACAGATATCTCGACATCGAGTAATCTGGGCGCGGCGCCTCACCGAGGATGGCGCGCAGGTGGTCGGCGGCCCCGGGCCGGCGGCCGGCGAACGGGAGGAGCAGCATGTCGAAGATCAAGGTCCAGGGGCCCGTCGTCGAGCTCGACGGCGATGAGATGACCCGCATCATCTGGCAGTTCATCAAGGACCGCCTGATCCACCCCTACCTGGACATCGACCTGCTCTACTACGACCTGTCCATCCAGAACCGCGACGCCACCGATGACCAGGTGACCATCGACGCGGCCCACGCCATCCAGGAACACGGCGTGGGCGTCAAGTGCGCCACCATCACTCCCGACGAGGCGCGTGTCCAGGAATTCGGGCTGAAGAAGATGTGGAAGAGCCCCAACGGCACCATCCGCAACATTCTGGGCGGCGTCATCTTCCGTGAGCCCATCATCATCTCCAACATCCCGCGCCTGGTGCCGGGCTGGAACAAGCCGATCATCATCGGGCGCCACGCCTTCGGGGACCAGTACCGCGCCACCGACTTCCGGTTCGCCGGACCGGGTTCCCTCACCGTCGAGTTCACCCCCGCCGACGGTTCGGAACCCCAGAAGTTCGAGGTCTACCAGGCGCCCGGGGACGGCGTGGCCCAGGTCCAGTACAACCTGGACGCCTCGATCCGCGACTTCGCGCGCGCCTCCCTGAACTACGGGCTGGCCCGCAACTACCCCGTCTACCTCTCCACGAAGAACACCATCCTCAAGGCCTATGACGGCCGTTTCAAGGACCTCTTCCAGGAAGTGTTCGACACGGAGTTCAAGGACCGTTTCGAGGCCGCGGGACTGACCTACGAGCACCGCCTCATCGACGACATGGTCGCCTCTGCCATGAAGTGGGAAGGCGGATACGTCTGGGCCTGCAAGAACTACGACGGCGATGTCCAGTCCGACACGGTCGCCCAGGGCTTCGGATCGCTCGGCCTGATGACCTCGGTGCTGTCCACCCCCGACGGGAAGGTCGTGGAGGCCGAGGCTGCCCACGGCACCGTCACCCGCCACTACCGCCAGCACCAGGCCGGCAAGCCCACCTCCACCAATCCGATCGCCTCGATCTTCGCCTGGACCCGGGGTCTGCAGCATCGCGGCAAGCTGGACGGCACGCCCGAGGTCATCGACTTCGCCCGGACCCTGGAGGAGGTCGTCATCCAGACTGTCGAGGCCGGGCAGATGACCAAGGACCTCGCACTGCTGGTCGGCCCCGAGCAGGAGTGGCTCACCACCGAGGAGTTCCTCACCGCCCTGGACGAGAACCTCCAGGCCCGTCTCGCCTGAGCAGAGCCCCAGGCGGGGGCCACCCCGCCCTCGTCGGGAGGCCGGGAGCTCAGTGGTCCAGTGGCCCGGCCAGCACCGGCAGCAGGATGGGGAGCATCCGGTCGATGAGCTCGCCCTCCTGGCGATCGGAGTCCAGGAGGCGGGCACGGGTGGAGCGCGCGCCGATGGCGATCATGAGGTCGACCAGGTCGCGGGCGTCGATGCGCGGCTCCAGCCCGAGGGCCTCGAGCGCCTCGACGACGTAGGCGGCCATGCCGTCGCGGAAGTCGGCGAAGGACTCGCGCAGGTGGGCGGACTCCTCCGGGGCGCGGACCATGAGATTGGCCAGTGAGGACCAGAGCAGGTAGAACTCGCGGTCGCGGGGAATGGCCGTGAGGATCGCGCGGGAGAACACGGTCAGCTGGTCGACATAGTCCGCCCCGCGTGGGCCTCCCGTCCCGGCAGTCGCACTGACCCCGGAGGCTCCGCCCCCCGCACCCGCTGTCGCGGTCCCCGCGGGTGCCTCCAACAGGGGGCGGGTGGTGTGCAGGAGATTCTCGGCCACCCAGGCCGCCGCCGGGGTCGTGGTGGGC
>JAKECL010000321.1 GCA_030460725.1 Propionibacterium sp. | reverse complement strand
CGGTACTCCCGCCACCTCAACCGGGAGGGGCTGTACCTCATGGCCTCGGCCCTGCGGCGGGCGGCCACCACCAAGAAGGGCTCATCGCGGAAGAACGACCCGGTGGCGGTGTGATCCCATCATGTCCAGGGCGCTGAGAGCTCTGACCGGACCAGTCAGACGATGACGACCCACCGGCATCCGCCGGCGGGTCGTCTTGGGAACTCAGCGCCGATCCGGAAATTCACGAATCCTCGCCTCTCCGATCTGTATGTATCCACTGGCCAAGGTGATCTCCGATCCAGTCCTGCATAGCCACGGACTCTGCCGTAACAGCCAGGTCTGTGTCGTCAATCCTCCCGGCCAGCGGGTCCACATGGGTCGCCGCGGCCTGACGATCAAGTTCGGCAAGATGCTCTTTCATCTCGAGCAGGCTGAATGCAGCCTCTGGCCAGGACACCGTCAGCCCCAGGGCCTCGGCCCGCGTCTCGTACTTTCTGCGGTACTCATCGCAGGGATGGGTCGCCGAGATCATGAGCGTGACCGGGTCCTGCGCGCGGCAGCACAGCAGTCCGTTGCGATATGAGTCGAGGTCCTGATAGATGTCCTGGACGAGCCGAGTCACCTCGGTGGCCCGCCAGGCCGCCAGTTCCTCGGGCACCGCGGTGCCCTCGAGCAGACGGGTGGCGAAGTCGAGGGACACCCCGAGCTCAAGCGCCACGTCGTTGGCGCTCACTCCCTGCTCCGTCAGCTCGACTCGCAGGAGATCCAGAGTGGCGACAAGAGAGTCCTCGGAGGCCTGAAGGGTGGTCGCAGCCGATATGAACAGCCTGGCTCGTAGGGTCATGGTGCCACGTTACAGCTCAGGTTGGTCATGGTCTTCGAGACCACGGCTCGGAACTGAACGCTGTGCACGGTGACTCTCGCGACCACGTCATAGTTGGCTTTTGTGTTCTTCTTGCAGGGATTCGTCGCTACCGCAGTGGCGACCCGCGAATATGGACCGTTCAGTGATGTGTACTCACTGACTTTGTGCATGATACCAAATGATGTAATCTTCGGATTGCCTTGCCGAAGGTCAACATGAATAGAATGCCTATAGAGGTCGTTTGGGGCGGCTGTAGATTTACAGCTGGACTGAGCGCCCCATTCCAGACGATTCTTGATAATCTGCGGATTGTGGAACTTTCCTGTGCAAATACCGGCATCAAAGTCTGCACTACGCGTGGACGCCCCAGAAGACGAGGTACTGTCATCTGATCCGATGACCCATGAGTGATTGTCCGAGATCATCATGTAGCCATCATGGGACTCCGCACGAGCATTATCAACGTCCACACCAGCACCACGAGCCGCCGAAACGAGTGCGGCCGGAGCAGATTCTATACCCCTAGTGCTAGCAGATGAGTCACTTGACTTCGCGGGTGCTGCTGTCGATGTCGGCGCTGCCGTGAATGCAAACAGCGAGGCAATTGACAGAGACAGTACTGGTACAAACAGGGCCTTTGTTTTCATGAACTCCCCCTTGATCAAGCTGAATCCTAGCCTCAGCGGACAACCCTTGTCCGTCAATTCGAAATGACTAGAGCGCTCCGCGTCAACGTGTCAAGGGGAAAGTGAATCAGACATGTTCACCAAGGCGAGTGCGGCGTGTACCTGTCAGGATCCTGATGTCCCCGTCACAACGAGTGCGATGTACTCGGCCATCTCCGGGCAGAATCTCAGAGCGTAGTCTGTCGTCCAGCGCGGTCCACGTTCCCGATTCCGACCCCCGTCTAGCAGCACTGTCCACGATGCCCGTGGCTCACGAGCGTGTTCCCGGGTCGTCGCTGATTGTGCCAGACCCGCACCGCCCTACAGCTCCGTGGTCTCCTCGGTGTCGAGTTCTCTGGTCATCGGAGCTATGTCCCCCTCTTGTGATTGGTCTCCATCGGCATGCGACCACCCTCCGGAGGCGCTTGTCGAGGAAGAACAATCTGGTGGCGGCCCGTACCGGCGACTGGATACCGGCACAGACGCATCAGCCCACCAGCACATGTGCTGGTGGGCTGATGTCATGTGGGTCATACAGTGCTGATCGTGATGCAGGAACTGAACTCGATGATCAGTTGATCCAGACTGACGTCTTTTGTCGCCACCGACCATATGAGGTGTGCGGCATGGTCCTGACTCATGTCGAGCACTGCTCCGTTGATCTCCAGGAACAGCAGGGCTGACTCCAGAGCCAACCGCTTGTTGCCGTCCTCGAATGCCTGGGCCTCCGCGACACCGAACGCCAGACGAGCGGCCTTCGCCGCCAACGTGGGGAACGCCTCGTGGCCATCGAACACTGCAAATGGAGCAGCCACCGCCGACGAGAGGACATCGGGTCTCAGCAGTGCTCCTGCATGAATGTCCTGCTCGTACAGGTCGCAGCAGTCCTCATACGTCAGTTGTTCGGTCACCGGGCGAGCAGCGCCATGGCTCGCGACCACTGCCTGCTGATCCGAGCACCACGGTGGAGAAGATCGGCACGGTCATGATCGGCCGCCGTGAAGGTGGCCCGGCGTGTGGGTCCCCTGCCCTGTGCGGCCTGGGTGCTGTACTCGCGCATCATCGTCGCCGGATCGATCGGCGTGCTTCCTGGCTCATCAGCGGCGAGTCCCTGGCGGGCCTGTCTCCACGGCTTCTCACCGTGGGTGACTCCACTGAGGTACTTCCCACCGTGATTGCCGTAGTGGCGCAGCACGGCGTCGACGGTGGCCCGCTGCGACGCCGTGAGATCGGTCGGGACGTGGTGACCGAGCGATGTGAGATCCACGTGGCGGATCGACCGGAGTACGGGACCGTCGGTCCATGCCTCGATCGATTCGTCGAAGACTGGTGACCCGTCCCAGGCCAGGGACCATGCCTGGACGTAGTAGAGCAGCTTCTGCAGCTGCATCTCACCGGTGAGGGTGAATCCCGTCCCGGCAATGTAGTCGGCGACGTCTCGTGGTGTGACCATGATCCCTCCTTCGCGACGGTTCGACTCGACTCTCAGCACCAATTGTATGACGGACCACTGTCTCACGGACACGCAATTGCCGGCGCGTCAGACGCAGGGTCAGTGCC
>JAKECL010000320.1 GCA_030460725.1 Propionibacterium sp. | reverse complement strand
ACCGCGCCCACGGAGAGCAGCGTCCCCCGCGTCGAGGCCGACATGGAGAGCTCACGCAGCGCGAGGACCGGGAGCAGCACCTGGACGCCCTGTCCCGTGAGGGCTGCAGCAGAGATGCACAGGAAGAGCGGACCCAGGAGCGGCTGGGAGCGCACGTAGTCCACCCCCTGGCGCACCTGGTGCCACAGCTTGGGATCCGCCGGGGGAGTGGGGCGTGGTTCGGTGCCGGGGATGCGATGGATGGCCAGGGCGGAGAAGGTGTAGGTGGCTGCCGTCAGCAGGTAGGCGACAGGTGCGGCGAGAACCCCCAGCAACCAGCCCGCCATACCCGGCCCCGCCACGCGGGCCACCTGGAAGCTCGCCTCAAGACGGCCGTTGGCCTCACCGATCTGGGTGGGGCCGACCAGCGCCGGAACCAGGGACTGGTAGGAGACGTCGAAGAAGACGGTGGCGAAGCCCATCACCGCGGCGACCACCATCAGCTGCCAGATGGTGAGCACCCCCATCCACCAGGCCAGGGGGATGGAGGCCAGAGCCGCCACACGCACCAGGTCCGCAGCAACCATCGTGCGACGCTTGCGCCAACGGTCCACCCACGCACCGGCGGGCAGCCCGATGAGCAGGAAGGCCAGCGTCTGCAGGGCGCCGAGCACACCGATCTGCTGGTTCGTGGCGTGCAGGAGTGTGATGGCGACAGCACTGGTGGCCAGACCTGCGACCTGGAAGCCGAACTGGCTGGCCGTCTCCCCGAGCCACAGGCGCGAGAACCCGACGCTGTGCGACAGGTCGGTGTCCGGGTCCCCCGAGCCGCTTCCGTCACCTCCGGCAGCGCTGGGGTCGGCGGATGCACCGGGCGTCGCAGGTGTGGGCGACGGTTCCGCGATGATCGAGACCGAGGAGTCGGGGAGGGACGGGGACACGGCTGCGCCGTCGGTGGAGGTGGGCACCACGTCAGAGTAGGGCGCGACCTCCACCGCGACGGTGCGCGCACGGGTGTGTGTGAGAGGCCAGACAGGCGGTGGTGGTGGGCTCGCTCACTCGGTGAAGGTGGTGGGGTCCGGACCGATGCGCACGCCGGCCTCCAGCGCATCCAGGGTGTCCAGGTCCGACTCCTCCAGGACCAGGTCGGCCGCGGACAGGTTCTCCCGGATGCGCGAGGGGGTGACGGACTTCGCCACGACGAGGCGACCGCGGGCCAGGTGCCAGGCGAGGATGACCTGTGCGGGGCTGGTCCCCAGTCGTGTGGCAATGAGGTCGATGGCCGGGATCTCCAGGTCAGCCCCTCTTCCCAGCGGACTCCACGCCTGCGTGAGGATGCCGAGTTGTGTGTCGGCCTCCTGGATGTCGCGCTGCTGGAGCGTGGGGTGCAGCTCCACCTGGTTGAGCGCGGGCAGGGCTCCACCCAGGTCTGCGATGCGGTGCAGGTGCTCGGGCAGGAAGTTCGAGACACCGATCGAGCGCGTGAGGCCCTCCTGCTGCAGCTCCTGGAGGGCTTCCCAGGTCTGCACGTAGAGGTCTCGTCGGGGGGTCGGCCAGTGGATGAGGTAGAGGTCCACGTGGTCCAGGCCCAGACGCTCGAGGGAGGCCTCCAGCGCGGGCCGGGCGGAGTCGCGACCTTGGTCGGAGTTCCACAGCTTCGTGGTGACGAAGACGTCGTCACGGTCCAGGCCGGAGTCGGCCAGGGCCCTGCCCACGGCTGCCTCGTTGTGGTAGATCGCCGCGGTGTCGATGTGGCGGTACCCCGCCTCCAGTGCGGTGGACACGGCGTCGCGTGTCTGGGCCTCGGGCACCAGGAACACACCGAACCCGATCCGGGGGATCGCGTGGCCGTCATTCATGGTCAGAGAGTGGAGGTCTGTCATGGGGAGCCCCTGTCTGTCGTCCCACCTGCGGGATCGGTCCCCAGCGGGGGCCGTGACCCCATCGTGCACCGCATCGGGTGTCCCGCGCGAGGGCTCGGGGTGGTCCCAACGCGCGCGGGGTGTGCCCGCAGGCCTAGCGTGGGGGTGTGGGTACCGTCATCCAGAGCATCTGCGCGATCGCTCTCGTCATCCTGGCCGGATGGGTGGCCCGACGCTCGGGAGCGCTGCCTTCGGGGACCGAGGGCGTACTCACCTCCCTCGTCTACTGGCTGGCGGCCCCGGCACTGCTCTTCGCCACCATCTCGGACACTGACATCCGTTCCCTCATGGGAGCCCCGCTCCAGGTGGCGGCCGTGTCCGGGATCGGCTCGGCGTTGGTCTTCGCGGTCGTGGCCGCGGTGGCCCTCCGCCCCTCACGCGCGGAACTCGTGCTCGGATCCATGTCCGCCTCCCTCAACAACGCTGCCTACATCGGGGTCCCCATTGCCCTCTACGTCCTGGGCGATGCAGTCCACGGCGTCCCGATCATGGTGTTCCAGCTGGGCTTCTTCACGCCGATGTTCTTCGTCCTGGCGGACCTGGTGGGCAACCACCGTCGCCCCACAGTGGCGCTGGTGGTCCGCGGTGTCGTCACGAACCCGATGGTCATCGCTGCTGCCGCGGGATTCCTCTGCGCCTGGTTCCGGGTGCCCCTGCCCGAGGTGCTCACGGTGTCCACCACCATGGTCGGCGACGCCGCACCGCCCGTCGTCCTCCTGGCCTTCGGGGCCTCACTCCACGGACAGCACTTCCACCTCCATTCCCGGGCAGGTGTGCTCATCACGCTCGCCTCAGTGACCAAGCTCGTGGTCCAACCCGGAATCGCCTGTCTGGTCGGCCACCTGCTGGGGCTCTCGGGTACCGGACTGCTTGCCGTCACCGTCATGGCGGCCCTGCCCACTGCGCAGAACGCCTTCATCGCCTCCACGCGTGCGCACGCGGGCCAGGAGGTCGCCCAGGGGACGGTCCTGGTGACGACCTTCGCCTCGCTGCCGGTGGTCCTGGCGATCGCCTGGGTGTTCCACTCCGTCATCGGGATCTGATCCGGACTCCCTGGGAGAGTCCCTGCGCGCACAAAGACTGCCGCCCCGCCTGCCCGAGGGGGAGCTGAGCGTCGGTGGCGTCCCTGTGCGCGCGAGCCTGCTGGTGCTGGTGCTGGTGCTGGTGCTGGTGC
>JAKECL010000319.1 GCA_030460725.1 Propionibacterium sp. | reverse complement strand
CCCGGGGTTCCCCCCCATCCACCCACCGCGCGAGGGCGGGAGCGCAGGCAGCACCCGCTCGGCGGTTCCGCCCTCCTACGCACCGATGCGACAACCTGCCTCGCGTGGCGTGCAGGCCTCCTCCACCCGCGACGGCGCTCCACGCTCCGCCGCGTCCGTGTCCCGCAGCCCGCAGGGCAGCTCCCGCAGACTGCTCCCCGAGGGCCCGACCCCGTCTCTGCCACCTCGGGGAGGAGGTCCCGCACGCGGTGGGCGCGCTCCCGCGCCCACACTCCCGACCCGACGTCGGCGCAGACGATGGCGCCTGCCGGTGGCCGTGGCCCTGGTCCTCCTCATCTGCTGGCCCGCGTTCCTCATGTGGGACGCCAGTCGCAACCTGGGGCGCACCGATGCCCTGTCCGGGACTGCACCGACCCCGGGCACGACATACCTGATCGCAGGGTCGGACTCCCGCGCCGACGGATCTGTCCCCGACGACACCGAGGGGCAACGTGCCGACTCGATCATGGTGGTCAATGTCGCGCCCAACGGTCAGACCGTCTCGGTCTCCCTGCCCCGCGACACCTACGTCGAGATCCCCGAATACGGCTGGAACAAGCTCAACGCCTCCTACGCGCTGGGCGGTGCACCGCTCCTGGTCCGAACCGTTGAGGGACTCACCGGACTCACGGTGGACCACTACGTGGAGGTCGGCATGGGAGGGATGGCCGACATCGTGGACGCCGTGGGTGGGGTGAACCTGTGCCTGGACATGGACGTCGACGATCCGAAGTCGGAGCTGGTGTGGACCTCCGGTTGCCACGACGCCGACGGGAAGACTGCACTGGCCTTCTCACGCATGCGCTACTCGGATCCGCGCGGCGACATCGGACGTGCGGAGCGTCAACGCCAAGTGGTCTCCAAGACGGTCTCGAAAGCAATGTCGCCCTCGGTCCTGGTCAATCCGGTCTCCGCGCTGCGGCTGGAGAGGGCAGGAGCAGGGGCGCTGACGGTGGACCGTGACACCGATGCGCTCGCCATCGCGCGTCTGGCTCTGGCCTTCCGCACAGCCGGGAACGAGTCCATGACCGGTGTCCCCCCGATCGAGTCGATGGGCTACGAGACCGAGGTCGGCTCCGCAGTCCTCCTCCGCGACGAGACCGCACCGGATTTCTTCCTCAAGCTGCGTGAAGGGACGCTCACGCAGCAGGACCTCGCACTGGTCCCCTGAGCCCGCACAGGGGCCGGGGAGCGTCATCACCGTTGGTCGGCCCGGCGCGCCCCGACCTCGTCCGTCAACAGTTCCCGCCGGCCCACGCGTGTGCGGCTCCACGTACTGGTGTCAGCCGGTCCGCTGGCCCGCCAGCAGGCCGATGAGCGACGCAGACAGGTTCCACTTGTTCACTCCCCGGGATCTCCGTCCTCCCCGGTGAGGATCGACGGGTCCTCCTGGGAGCAGACCAGGGCCCATGCCGCCAGAGTGATCCCGTCGCGCACCTGGCCGTCTCGGATCCGGTCCCGCACCTCATCAGCACTCAGCCACGCGGATGCGACCACCTCGCCGTCCCCTGCCGTCGTCTCCGCGTCTTGGACCCGGCACACGACCACGTCGACGGCGTTTCCCAACAACCCGGAATCGGGCCAGACCGGGCCCAGGGAGAGGACATCGGTCGTCTCCACACCGGTCTCCTCCCGCAGTTCCCGCACCCCTGTTGCCCGACCGTCACGATCTGCAGGATCACCGAAGCCGCGGGGGAACTCCCACAGAGTCGTGCCGATGGCGGGGCGCAGATGGCTCACCATGAGAACCCGCCCCGAGTCGACAGCCACCACCACTGCTCCAGGTCGCCCCCCGGCAGCCAGGACGCGGTGGATGCCACCACGACCCTCATCCAGCCGTTGGACCGCCAGATCGAAGCCGACCGCCCTCCAGACGTCCACCCATTCATCCATCGTCTGCCTCCCTGACTCGGATCGTCGAGGTCATCGCTGCGGGTCTCATGGAGAACAGCTCCAGGCAGTCGTCGACGGGGAAGGCCGCAGCCACCGCAAGAACCGTCCAGAGCACGAGCTCCACAGATGTCCTGGCCGGTATCACATCGGCGCCGTTGAGGGCCAGGAGTACTGCTGCGCACAGGAGGATGGAGAAGCGGAGCAACGCCGTCCCCGTTCGACGCGCCCACGAGACCTCCTGCGGCTCGCAGTCGCGCACCGCCAGGGCGACGTCGAACCAGGCGCGCATGTCCGACTCCGCGCCTGCAGAGACCTTCCGGACCAACTCATTGCGCAGCAGGATCCTGTAGGAGACGGGATCCATACGGGCCAGAGCAGCGATCACCTCTCCCTCGACCCGGATCCTCGGCGCGGATGCTCCCCGCCGGTGGTCCACTCCTCCCAACCAGGTACGCAGACTCCGGGGCAACTCAGGGCGGTCGAGAGCCCGGCTGAGCAGCCTCCCCCACCTGTGAGGCAGCATGACGCGTCGACCGAGGAGCCGGTCCAGCATGAACCTCCACCGGGAGCGACGCCGGGCCCGCAGACCCCACGCAATCTCGGCCTCCAACTCCGCATCCCCCGGGAGTACAGCGCCCGTCAAGGCGGACGCCCGATCCACGGGCCTGCCCGTGTCCCAGAATGCGATGCGGGTGATCTCTCCGAAGTCTGCGCGTCGCTGCCAGTGGGCGTTCAGGACCGCGTCGTAGTAGAGGAGGCTCCACCACCTCAGCGCAGCCCGTGCCTGGCTCGTGTCCCAGGTGAACGCGTCACCGCCCACCGGGGACGAGCGCCTGTCCTCAGGGCACTCCCGGGCTTCCCGCACCTTCGCGGCCAGGAGGGCCACCATCTCACCGCGCCGAGGCACCCGCCCCGGGGGCACCGGTCCGGCGTCGCCGCCGTCCTGCCCGACATCCGGGACCTCCGACCACTGCTTCAGCTCACGCATGGCGCAAGCGGCTGCGCCATCGGGAGCCTCAAGGGATCCTGAGACGGTCCAGAAGGAGGCGGTCTGCTCCGGCAGCATGGGCCAGACGACAGTCTCCAGCCGTCCTGCGGACAGGGCCTCGGCCCATTCCTCGCGGGCCGTCTCCAGCTGGTCCCTCGTGCGGACCCGGTATG
>JAKECL010000318.1 GCA_030460725.1 Propionibacterium sp. | reverse complement strand
CGATCACGCGCAGTTCCGCCCCCCGGGTGTCCATCCACTCCGCGGACGCTCCCGCAGGAACTCCTCCCGCAGGAACTCCTCCCGCAGCACTCCCCCCCGCCTCCCGCTCCGCGTCCCGACATTTGCCTGCCCCTGCGCCCACTCGCATTCCCCGGGAGTGGCACCTGTCGCTGGGATCTGTGCGTGTGCGGGTCTCGGTGCGCACTGCCGTCGTCAGTACGGGTCTGATCCTCCTGCTCGCTGCGTTGAGCCTCGTCACCCTCATGACGGGCAAGATCGCCCTGTCCCCCGCCGAGGTCCTCGCCACCCTCACCGGTCGCACGGACGATGCGCGGGCCATCCAGGTGGTCTCCTCCATCCGTGTGCCACGTGCGCTCACCGGGATCGCCGTGGGCATGGCGCTGGGTGGTGCCGGATGTGTGTTCCAGTCGGTGTCGCGCAACGCCCTGGGTTCCCCCGACGTCATCGGTTTCACCACCGGTGCGGCCACCGGAGCGGTGGTCCAGATCGTGGTGTTCGACGCCGGCCCCGCAGCCACGTCCCTCGCAGCCGTCGCCACCGGCCTGCTCACCGCTGTCCTCGTCTACACCCTCTCCCGTTCGAACGGGACGACCGGGGGGTATCGCCTGGTGCTGGTGGGCATCGGGGTCAGCGCCTTCCTGGCCGCGCTCAACACCCTGGTCCTCGCCCGCGGGGATCTGGACCTGGCGACACGGGCACGGATCTGGCTCTCCGGTTCCCTCAATGCCCGCACCTGGGCCGACACCTGGCCGGTCGTGGTGGCAGTCGTCGTCCTCCTCCCGCTCCTGTGCGCCCAGGCGCGCCGCCTCGATGCCCTGGAGATGGGCGACGACCAGGCCCTCCAACTGGGCGTCCACGCCGAGCGAACCCGTGTGGTCACCATGCTGGCCGCGGTCGTCCTCACCGCCGCCGCGGTCGGAGCCGCGGGTCCCATCGCATTCGTGGCCCTGGCAGCACCCCAACTGGCCTCACGCCTCACCCGCGTCCCCCGCGTGCAGGTCCTGACCTCGGCGCTGACCGGGGCCGCACTGCTGGTCGCCGCCGATGTCGTCTCCGTCCACCTCCCCCTGCGTGCGGCACTGCCCGTCGGCCTCGCCACCGGCGCACTGGGTGGGTGCTACCTCCTGTGGTTGCTCACCCGGACCAGGCAGGTGTGACGCCCATGCCCCTGCCTCCTCGCGCGACCGCCACCTGCTTCCCTCGATCCCACGTCCCCCGGAGGCTCCCGTGACTCCCCCACACCGACAGGCCGCCGCCGCATCCGCGCCAGGCCCTTCGACGAGGGCGACATCGCTCCCCCGCGTTGTCGACCCTCCCCTGGCCGGCCGCGACCTCACCCTGGGCTACGGGGCGGTACCGGTGAGCGAGCATCTCGACGTGGAGGTCCCCGACGGGTCCTTCACCGCGATCATTGGTCCGAATGCGTGCGGGAAGTCGACGCTGTTGCGCGCGCTCTCGCGCCTGCTGGACCCCGAGGGGGGCACGGTCGTCCTGGATGGGCACGACATCCGCGACTTCCCGTCTCGGCAGGTCGCACGTCGCCTGGGTCTGCTGCCCCAGAGCTCGGTGAGCCCCCAGGGGATCACCGTGCACGACCTGGTGGCACGCGGCCGCTTCCCCCACCAGTCGCTGCTGCGCCAGTGGTCACCCGAGGACGAACGCGCCGTCGCCCACGCCCTGGAGGCCACGGGAGTCGCCGACCTGTCGGCCAGGCGGATGGACGAGCTCTCAGGGGGCCAGCGACAACGCGTCTGGCTCTCCCTGGTGCTCGCCCAGGAGACCCCCCTGCTGTTGTTGGACGAACCCACGACCTTCCTGGACCTCACCCACCAGCTGGAGGTCCTGGACCTGTGTCGCCGCCTCCACGAGAGCGGGACCTACACGCTGGTCGCAGTGCTCCACGACCTCAACCTGGCGTTCCGCTATGCCAGCCACCTCATCGTCATGAAGCAGGGACGCGTCGTCGCCCAGGGTCACCCCACCGAGATCGTGGATGCGGCCCTGGTCGAGGAGGTCTACGACGTCCCCTGCCTGTGCCTGCCCGACCCCGTCACAGGGCGACCCTGGATCATCCCGACCGGCGGCCCCGACACCAGGAGGAATGCATGAACCCCCACCAGCATGACGCGACACGGCCCACCAACTCCGGATCCGGGTCGGGGAGCACCGGGCCAGACGCCGGCCGTCCCCGCGCCCACCACCGCGATGCGGGCGAGGGCCTGCCCACCGCGCTCGTCGTCGCTGAGATCCACGACATCTCGGCCACCATGCGCCGGGTACGTTTCGCAGGCACGGGCGTCGCAGACTACCTGAGGGCGCCCCGCATCCCCAACATCAAGCTCCTCTTCCCCCACGAGGGCGCTCCGCTGGAGCTGCCCGGACCGGGAGAGGACCACCACTACTCCTTCGCGCCGGGTCAGCGCGAGCGGGTGCGCACCTACACCGTGCGGAGTTTCGACAAGGACGCCTCCACGCTGGACATCGACTTCGTGCGGCACGGACGCGATGGACTGGCCTC
The DNA here is from genome assembly GCA_030460725.1 of Propionibacterium sp. Lineage (GTDB taxonomy): Bacteria > Actinomycetota > Actinomycetes > Actinomycetales > Actinomycetaceae > Pauljensenia. Next base: position 559 of record JAKECL010000318.1, on the reverse strand, counting down.
CTCCTGGGTGGAGGACGCCGCACCCGGGGACAGCATCGGAGCGCTGGGGGGCGGTGGACGCCTGCCTGCGCCCTGCGACTGGTTGCTGCTGGTGGCCGACGACACAGCTCTTCCGGCTGTGGCGGGCATCCTGGAGCAACTGCCGCCTGACCAGCAAGGACTGGCCTTGCTGGAGGTCGACGGCGCGGAGGATCACATCCCGCTGTCGCGGCCGGCCGGCCTGGAGGTGCGTTGGTTGCACCGCCGGGGCACACACCCTGCGACCTCGGATCTGTTGGTGGAGGAGGCCCTGGGGGTCCCGCTCCCGGCGTCCCTGGAGAAGGTCTTCGTGTGGGCGTCCGCGGAGTCGCACGTGGTGCGCGCCGTGCGCAAGCACGTCCGTAGCCTCGGTGTGCCGAGACACAACCAACTGATCATCGGATACTGGCACGCGGGTTCGGCGGAACCGACCTATGCCAGGACTGCCCACAATGACCGGGTGGCGGACGAGTCGAGTGTCTGCCTGCCCGAGGTCGGTGACCTGCGTGCCGATGCGGTGGCACGCCTGCTGGCGGGTGGA
>JAKECL010000317.1 GCA_030460725.1 Propionibacterium sp. | reverse complement strand
CTCGTGGGCGAGATGGCCCGTGCGATCGGTGAGGACATGCGGGCAGTGGGGATCCACCAAGGACTGGCACCACTCCTGGACGTCGTGCGCGACTACCGGTGGGGCCGGGTCGAGGAGACCTGCGGGGAGGACCCCTACCTGGTCGGCTCCCTCGGAACCGCCTACGTGCGGGGACTCCAGTCCGCCGGCATCGACGCCACGCTCAAGCACTTCGTCGCCTACCCGGCCTCACGGGCGGGACGCAACCATGCGCCGGTGTCCATGGGGCCACGTGAGCTCGAGGACGTCATGCTCGTCCCCTTCGAGATGGCCGTGCGCGAGGGCGGGGCCGCCAGCGTCATGAACTCCTACTCCGACATCGACGGTGTCCCCGTCGCGGCCTCCCGCCATCTCCTCACGGAGGTCCTGAGGGACCGCTGGGGCTTCTCGGGTCCGGTGGTCTCCGACTACTGGTCTGTGAGCTTCCTGGCCTCCATGCACCACGTGGCCCGCGACGGGACGCAGGCAGCCGCCCTCGCCCTGCGCGCCGGTCTCGACGTCGAGCTCCCCGAGACGACCTGCTTCGCCGCCCTGGGGGAGGCCGTGGACAACGGGCTGCTCAGCGACGAGGACATCGACACCGCTGTGCGCCGCGTGCTGCGCCAGAAGGCCCGCCTGGGACTGCTCGACCCGGAGTGGTCACCCAGCGCCGGAGTGGACGAGGGGCGCGACCTCGACTCCCCGCACAATCGCGACATTGCGCGACGCATGGCGGAGGAGTCCGTGGTGCTCCTGGCCAATGACGGGATCCTGCCCCTGCGTCCCGGACCCGAGGTGGCCCTCATCGGACCCACATGGACCGATGTGCGCACGCTGATGGGGTGCTACGCCTTCCCCAACCACGTCCTCTCCCGCACCGCCCAGGGAGGTACCGGGCTCGACATCCGGACCCTCCCCGAGGCGTTGCACCAGGAGTTGGGGAGGGAACCGCTCCTGTGTGCGGGTGTGGGCTTCACCGAAGGAACGGATGAAGGGATCGCCGAGGCGGTGCTCACCGCGCGGGAGGCGGACGTGGCCATCGTCTGCGTCGGTGACATCGCGGGTCTGTTCGGAGAGGGGACGTCGGGAGAGGGGTGCGACGTGGTCGACCTCGACCTCCCCGGGCGCCAGGGGGAGCTCCTTGAGGCCGTGCTCGACACCGGTGTCCCCACCGTCCTCCTGCTGGTCACCGGGCGCCCCTACGCCCTGGGGGCGTACGCCGGGCGCTGTGCGGCGGTGGTGCAGGCCTTCATGCCGGGGGTCGAGGGTGCGGGCGCCATCGCCCGGGTACTCTCCGGGGTCGTCAACCCCTCGGGTCGGCTACCCGTCGCGATTCCGCGCACCCGCGGGGGTCAGCCGGGCACGTACCTCGCGCCGGCGCTGGGGTGGTACGCGGAGGGCATCTCGAACCTGGACCCGCGCCCGCTCTACCCCTTCGGCTCCGGCACCTCCTACACGACGTTCGCGTACTCGGCCCCCTCGGTCTCCTCCCCGACGGTGGACGTGAGCGGCACGGTGGAGTACGCGCTCACCGTGACGAACACGGGTGGTCATGAGGGCGCCGAGGTCGTCCAGCTCTACTTCAGCGACCCGTGCGCGGAGGTGGTGCGCCCCCTCACACAGCTCATCGGGTTCACCAAGGTGGACCTGGCAGCGGGTGCCTCCGCGCGGGTCACCTTCGTCGTGCACACCGACAGGTTCTCCTTCACGGGCAGGGATCTGGAGCGGATCGTCGAGCCGGGCACGGTCCTGCTCAGTGCGGGGCACTCCTCGCAGGAGCTGCTCGAACCACTGGCCGTGGAGGTGGTGGGTGAGCGGCGGGGCGTGCCCGAGGGGCGGGTGCTGACGACACCGGTGTCCCTCGAGATCCTCTGAGTGCCGGGGCGCCGTCCGGGAGCACCGGTGCACCGTCCGAAGGGTCGGCACCACTCCTCCCCCGGGGGTGCGCCACCGAAGCACTCCCGGCGTGCGCGCTGTGATCGGGCGCGGGGTATCGGGCGCGGGGCATCGGGCGTGCTGTGACCGGGTACGGGGCCGCGCGCGTCCCCGCCTCCGATTCCCGCGCCCGGCCCGGGGCGACTAGCGTGGATGCCAGCGGCGTCGCTGCGGTGGCGTCGGATCCTGCACCTCCCGGGGCCAAGGTCGGCTGATCGGACGGCACCCGGGCCGATTGTCGAGGAGCACGTCATGACCACACCCTCCCAGCGCCTGAATGAACTGGGCATCGAACTGCCACCCGTCGCCACGCCGGTCGCCGCCTACATCCCGGCCCTGGTCGACCGGGGCGCCGTGCGCACCTCCGGCCAGCTGCCACTGGAGGACGGTGAACTCACCTGCATCGGGGCGGTGGGTGTGGACGGAGCGGATCCCGAGGACGCGAAGGACGCTGCGCGCGTCGCCGCCCTCAATGCCCTGGCGGCCGCCGCCGAGGCGGCCGGGGGCATCGACCGCCTCTCCGGAGTCGTCAAGGTCACCGGATTCGTCTCCTCCCGTCCGGACTTCTTCGGCCAGGCAGGGGTCATCAACGGGGCGTCCGAGCTCTTCGGAGAGGTCTTCGGCGATCAGCACATCCGTTCCGCCGTGGGTGTGGCCGTCCTGCCGCTCAACGCCTCCGTCGAGGTCGAGGCCGAGTTCTCCCTGGTCGACGGGTCCCGCGCCCGGATCCAGCAGGCATGACGGCCATGGCAGATCTGAGATCGCTCACAGCCCTCCACCTGGCGGCCGCGCACGACTCCGACCAGGGTCGCAGTTCCGAGTTGGTCGCCCAGGACGGTCCGTTGCGCCAGACCGTGATCGCCCTCGTCGAGGGAACCCGGCTGGGGGCGCACAACTCGCCCCCGGCCGCCTCACTGCAGGTCCTGCGCGGACGTGTCCGCGTGGACGTCGACCAACAGTCCCAGGGGGAGTTCTCCGTCGGCGAGCTGTGGACGCTCACCCATGAACGCCACTCCGTCCTGGCGCTGGAGGACAGCGTCTTCCTGCTGACCACCGTGACCTCCACGGGGACGCCCTCGCACTCCTGATCCGGGGCGGCAGCGGGCGCCCTCGTGATGCTCGACGCGGAGTACAGAGGCGGTGCACCTG
>JAKECL010000316.1 GCA_030460725.1 Propionibacterium sp. | reverse complement strand
CGGGCCGGGGCCGGGGCCGGGGCCCGGAATACGCTGGGCACATGGAACTCGACACAGCCCAGATCGCTGATGCCGCGGCGCAGTACCCGTTCTCGGGAGTCGTCACACAACACGTCGGGAGCGCGCGTGTCTTCGAGTTCGCACAGGGGTTCGCGAACCGAGGCCTGGCTGTACCCGTCGATGTCGACACACAGTTCGGCATCGCCAGCGGCAGCAAGGGATTCACGGCGCTGGCGATCATGCGCCTGGTCGAAGAGGGAGCAGTCCGGCTCGACCAGCCGGTGCGCGAGTTCCTCCGCGATGACCTGCCACTCATCGATGAGGCGCTCACCATTGGGCATCTGCTCGAGCACACCTCCGGTATCGGTGACTACATCGACGAAGACGACGATGAGGCCGACGTCGCCGATTTCGTCCTCACAGTGCCGGTCCACACCCTCACGACCGCGGAGAGCTTCATCCCGGCGATTGACGGCCTCGCGCAGAGATCTGGGGCCGGAGCGGAGTATGTCTACAACAACAGCGGATACGTCGTGCTCGGAATCGTCCTGGAGCGCGTCACCGGCGTCAGGTTCCAGGACGCCGTCACACAGCTGGTGCTCGACCCGGCAGGCATGACGAACAGTGGGTTCCTGCACCTCAACGACCTGCCGGGATCAGTTGCCCTCGGCTACCTCGAACCCGAGGGCAACCTGGTCAACACCCTCCACCTGCCCATCGCTGGGAGTGCCGACGGCGGTGGCTTCACGACCGCTGATGACATGCACGCGTTCTGGTGTGCACTCGCCGCCGGCCGGATCGTCACCGCAGACACCTTGGACCTGATGGTTCGCATCAGGCACGAGGACGTCGAGGATGGTCTGGCTTCAGGACTGGGCCTCTACCTCCACCCTTCCGGTCGCATGTGGGCGTTGTCCGGCTACGACGCGGGACAGTCCTTCTACTCGTGGCACATCCCAGAAACGCAGACGACGGCGACGGTACTGGGGAACACCTCCGATGGTTCCTGGGGTGTCATGCGGACCGTGATGGATCACGTCCGGGCCGAGGTCGGCAGCGGTGGATCGTGACCTGCCGATCGACGGCTCTCCCGCGGAGGGCTCATCCGGGCTGCGGGAGACCCTGCGACGGGTCGCGGGCGCCGGCACCGGGGGCAGGGCTTCGGCCGGCGCGGGATGCAACTCGCCGAGGACTACACGCGCTCCCAGGGGGCGACGACCCTGGGTCTGAGCGTCTTCGGGTTCAACCACGCCGCCCGTGGGCTCAACGAGTCACTGGGATACGAGGTCACCAGCGTCAAGATGCGCAAGGCCCTGCAGGGCCCCTCGCTCCCGGGGTTCATCCGCGCCGGGGACTGACGTCGATGACGACGCGGAGATGCTGCGGAGTCGGGGCATCACCGCTCACCCTCAGGGGTGAAGACCTCCTCGATCCTCAACTCGAAGGTGCGCGCGATCTGGAAGGCCAGTGGCAGCGAGGGATCGAAGCGTCCCTTCTCGATGGAGATGATCGTCTGGCGACTCACCCCCAGGATCTCGGCGAGCCCCTGCTGGGAGAGTCCGCGCTCGCGGCGCAACTCGGGGAGGCGGTTGTGCATGTGACTCACCTGCTCCGACGGATCAGGTAGCTGAGCCCGAAGGAGAACGTTGCGACCACGAAGACAGCGATCAGCGTCCAGGACACCTGCGGGGGTGCCCAGGCTTGCACGAGGGCGGCACCCAGTCCGCTCGACGCGAGGATGACATGGAAGGCGTCAGTGGATGCCTGGGAGTACCAGGTGCTCTCCACACTCGCCTCGGGGTTGGGAATCGCACCGGTCAGTGTCGAGCGGTCCACGCACAGCACCCAGACCAGACCCATGAGGCAAGGGGAGACGCAGAGACCGAGGATGACCCCGGCCACCCACTTGTACGGACCGTCCGGATTGACCAGCACGACCCTGGCGACTCCGAACACCACGGCGAGCAGGAGACCCAGCGGCACTGCCACGCGCAGGGTGGGGATGCGGCCCCGACGGGTGAGTCCGAATCGGGAGGGAGTGGAGGTGGTGGGCGTATCCATGGTGCTCCTGGGAGGTCTGTCGCGCGCTTCGTTCGGTGATCGCGCGCTTCGTCCGGCGATGTCAAGGACACTGTACAGTCAAGCACGCTTGACGACAAGTGGACTTGACGTCGCCCTCGTGGGCTGGCGCGCCGATGCACCGCCATCCCGGCCGATCCCCTCCGCCTTCCCCGGCGCGCGTCGCCGAAGGTGCCCACGGCGTAGCCTGACCCCTGCCGTGACCCGGCCAGAGGAGGGGAAGCGATGACTCACGGGGATGACCCCGGCGATGTGCAAGCGTGCGGACCGGAGGGGCGCAGGCTCCCCGATGGATTCGAGGATCCTCTCTCCGTGTTGGACCGCCTGTCCCGCTCGACGTTCCGCTCGCGCTTCCACCTGCGCGAGGGCGACCGAGCCTATGCCCGCTCCAAGGGGCGCGAGACGATCGCGCGCCATGCCCGGGAGCTCCTCGAGGGGCGCATCGGCGCCGCACACCCGCGCAACGACGGACGCCAGACCCCCATGCGTGGACACCCTGTCTTCATCGCCCAGCACGCGACGGCCACCTGCTGCCGGGGCTGCGTGGCGAAGTGGCACCACATCCCGCGGGGGCGTGAGCTCTCCGGGCAGGAACTCGACCACCTGGTCGCGGTCGTCATGGCCTGGATCGAGCAGGAGCTGGCGGTCAGACCCTGAGACCCTGAGACCGCCCGCAGTTCGAGGCCGTGAGAGCCGCTCGGCACCGCACGGCCGGACAACGGGCGAGGCAGGTGGGACATACCGCGTTCACATTGTCCCGAGGCGCGGACGCCGGGCTGTGCCCGCCCCGGGCCGCAGCCTAGCGTGGGGCCGTGCAGTTGAACCCGTGTTGTTGTCGCTGACCCTCTCCTGACCGCTCCGCGCCCAGTGGCGCGTCGATGCGGTCGCCCCCGGCGCCACACCTGTCGACCACCCAGGATGAGTGCGTCGACGCACCCTTTGTCCCACGGTTCCGCTGCACCACCGGTGCACCCTCATGTCGCCCTGCGACCCGGGACCGTCCCCACGATCTCCACCGGAGCCCCGCC
>JAKECL010000315.1 GCA_030460725.1 Propionibacterium sp. | reverse complement strand
GCAGGACCACGCGGCCCCGCTACATCAGGTGTCCGAAAAAACAGGGTAGGCCCACCTGGCCGCAGATGCCCACGGTGGGCCGTACCCTTCCCGCATGACGTGGATGATCGTGGTGGCGGTGCTGGCTGGTGTGGTGCTGGGGGCAGTGATGGGATGGGTGGCTGCGGGTCGTGCCCACCGTGCCGGTGTCGACCCACAGGTCTCCTCCGCCCTGGCTGCTGCCACCGCCCGTGTAGCGGCCCTTGAGGAGGAACGAGGGCGCTCCGAGGCGTTGTGGAGGGAGAGGATCGCACTCCACGAACGTCAACGCCAGGAGTCGGATGCTCTGCTCGCCTCCACCCGCGCTGAGGCCCAACACCGATTGGACCAACAGCGCGCCGACCTGGAGGCACGCATCCAGGAGCAGGCGCTGGTTCGCGACCGGGAGCTGCGCGAGGCAGCCGAGCGGGATCTCCGCGAGAAGGAGGAGCGTGGCCGTGTCCTGGAGGCGCTTGCGCCCGTCCAGGATCGTCTCAGTGCCATGCAGTCGGCCGTCACGCGCATGGAGGGAGAGCGCAAGACCCAGTACGGGGCGTTGGGTGAGCAACTCTCCCTGGCTCGGGACTCAGACCGTCAGCTCCGCGCGACCACCCAGGCCCTGGAGGCTGCGCTGCGCAACACCTCGGTGCGCGGCACCTGGGGAGAGGCACAGCTGCGCAACATCGTGGAATCTGCGGGACTGGTGGAGCATGTGGACTTCGACGTCCAGTCCTCCATCGCCACCGAGGAGGGGCTCAAGCGCCCCGACATGGTTCTCCACCTGCCCGGCGGGAAGTCGCTGCCCATCGATGCGAAGGTGCCCTTCGACTCCTACATCCGCGCCATGGAGATTCCCGCGAACGCCGAGGGGGAGGAAGGGCGTAGACGCTCCGAACTCATGTCCGCCCACGTCAAGGCCCTGCGCGGACACGTGGACGCCTTGGCCAAGCGCACCTACTGGGAGGCGTTGGACGCCAGTCCGGACTTCGTCATCGCCTTCGTCCCCTCGGAGTCCCTGCTCTCCGCCGCCCTGGAGGCCGACCCCACCCTCCTGGACCATGCCTTCCGCAAGCGCGTGGCCCTGGCCTCCCCGGTCACCCTGTGGTCCGTCATGCGCACGGTCGCCTATGCCTGGCAGCAGGAGGTGCTCACCGATCAGGCGAAGGAACTCTTCGACCTCTCACGCGAGCTGTACTCGCGCATCTCCGTGTTGGCAGGACATGCGGAGTCGATGCGTTCCAGCTTGGAGAAGTCGGTGGCTGCATGGAACCGGTTCGCAGGGTCGCTGGAGACACGGGTCCTGGTGACGGCCCGGAAACTGGAGGCACTCGATGAGTCGAAGGTCATTCCCGCACCACGGACGCTGGAGGAAGCGCCGCGTCTGCTCACCGCCCCCGAGTTGGCACCAGGCGCGGAGGAGGGAGCGGACCAGACCTCCTGAGTTCGGACGCCGCCAGGTCCCGGGCCCATGTGCGTCCGCCCAGCCCCGACATCGACACCACCGTGTGCCGTTCCGAGGGCCGACACGGATCAGCGGCGGATCCAGGTGGTCACTCGCCAGCGGGCGTCACCTGAGACCGGACGCCAGTCAGCGTCGGTCAGCTCCGGATCCGGCCTCCACACCAGTGGGTCGATCTGCGGGGCATGCACGACGCGGCCGGAGCGACCCCGCGCCGCGACTGCATCCAGGTCCAGGTAGGTGACCACCAACTCCTGGACCAGGTCCATGGCGTCGGAGTAGACGCGTGCGCCGCCGGTGATCCACACCGTGGGGGCGCCGGTCTCCTCAGCCACACGCATGCCCAGGTCCACCGACTCCTCCAGGGAAGTCACGACGTGGGCACCTTCGGCGACGTAGTCATGTCGAGTGGTGATGACGATGTTGGTGCGTTCGGGCAGCGCCCCACCCAGGGCCTCCCAGGAGGCACGACCCATGATGACCGGGCAGCCGCGGGTCTCGCGGCGGAAGTGCGCGAAGTCGGCGGGGACGTTCCACAGCATTCCTGTACCCGTACCCAGCACACCTCGTTGGTCCTGGGCCCAGATGGAGGCCAGCACTGGCAGGTGTCCCGTCAGGTCCTCATCCCGGGTGGCGCCTCCCGAGGGCGCTCTTGAACCCGTCTGTTCCTGGTGCCGGCTCACACGGCCACCGACGCCTTGATGGTGGGGTGGTGGCGGTAGTCCGCGACCTCGACATCGGAGAAGTCGTAGTCGAAGATCGATGCTGCCTTGTGCAGGTCCAGGTGGGGGAACGGGTACGGGTCGCGTGAGAGCTGCTCGCGCACCTGCGCGAGATGGTTGTCGTAGATGTGGCAGTCCCCGCCCGTCCAGATGAAGTCTCCGACCTGCAGGTCTGCCTGCTGGGCGAACATGTGTGTGAGCAGCGCATAGGAGGCGATGTTGAAGGGCACGCCCAGGAACATGTCAGCGCTTCGCTGGTAGAGCTGGAGGCTGAGTCGACCGTCGGCGACGTAGAGCTGGAAGAAGGCGTGGCAGGGCTCCAGTGCCATGTCGGGCAGCCGTCCGACGTTCCAGGCCGAGACCAGCATGCGTCGGGAGTCGGGGTTGGTGCGCAGGGTCTCCAGCACCTCTGAGATCTGGTCGATGTGGCGCCCCTCGCCTGCATCCCAGGATCGCCACTGCACCCCGTAGATGGGGCCGAGGTCGCCGTCCTCGTCTGCCCACTCATTCCAGATGCGGATGCCGTTGTCCTGGAGCCAGCGCACGTTGGAGTCTCCGCGCAGGAACCACAGCAGTTCACCCACCACGGACTTCAGGTGGACCCGTTTGGTTGTGACCAGCGGAAACCCACGGCTGAGGTCGTAGCGCAGCTGCGCGCCGAACAGGGACCTGGTGCCCGTACCCGTCCGGTCGCCCTTCGGGATGCCCTGGGTGAGCACCCGCTCCAGGAGTTTCTCGTACTGGTGGTCCACCACTGCCTGTTCCACGTCCACTCCTCCATCGACGCGCACCTCACGGCGTGCTCCCTGTGTGCACCAAGGGTAACGGGATCCATGGCCAGCGACGAGGGCGACCGGGCTGGGCCGGCCGGCGACGAGGGCGACCGGGGCGGGCCGGGCCTGCGAGGGGTG
>JAKECL010000314.1 GCA_030460725.1 Propionibacterium sp. | reverse complement strand
CGCCGGTCATGGTGCGCACGTCGAGGGCGCGGTCCAGGTCCTCCTCCGAGATCTCACCGCGCTCCACGAAGCCCAGGTCAATGACGGCCTGGCGCACGGTGATTCCCGCCTTCACGGAGTGCTTGGCGATCTTCGCCGCGTTCTCGTAGCCGATGATCCGGTTCAGGGGCGTGACGATGGAGGGCGAGGACTCGGCGTGGCGCAGGCAGGTCTCCTCATTCGCCACGATCCCGTCCACGCAGCGCTGGGCGAGCACCCGCGTCACATTGCCGACGATGTTGATCGACTGCAACAGGTTGGCGGCCATCACGGGCAGCATCACCAGCAGGTCGAAGTTGCCCTGGGCACCCGCGAAGACGATGGCCGCATCGTTGCCGATGACCTGGGCTGCGACCTGGACGGTGGCCTCGGGCAGGACGGGGTTGACCTTGCCGGGCATGATCGAGGAGCCGGGCTGGAGGTCGGGGAGGTGGATCTCGCCGATACCCGTGCGCGGCCCGGAGCTCATCCAGCGCAGGTCATTGGACACCTTCACCAGTGAGACCGCGACGGTGCGCAGCGCGCCGGAGAGTTCGACCAGGGAGTCCTGGGCGGCCTGGGCCTCGAAGTGGTTGTCCGCCTCACGCAGGGGAAGCCCCGTGTTCTGGGCGATCAACTCGATGACGCGGGCGGAGAAGCCGGCAGGGGTGTTGATACCGGTGCCCACCGCGGTGCCCCCCAGGGGCAGCTCCGCCAGGTGGGGCAGGGTGGCCTCCACGCGGGCGATGCCGTGGGTGATCTGGGAGGCATAGCCGGAGAACTCCTGGCCGAGTGTGATGGGGGTGGCGTCCATGAGGTGGGTGCGCCCCGACTTCACGACGTCCTTGAACTCCTTCGCCTTGGCGGCCAGTGAGGCCTCCAGTGTGCGCAGACCCGGCAGCAGGACCTCATCGACCGCCTGGTAGGCGGCGATGTGGATGGAGGAGGGGAAGACGTCATTGGAGGACTGGGAGGCGTTGACGTGGTCATTGGGGTGGATCGCCAGTCCGGAGGCCCGGGAGGCGAGGGTGGCAATGACCTCGTTGGCGTTCATGTTGGAGGAGGTCCCCGAGCCCGTCTGGAAGATGTCGATGGGGAACTGGTCGTCGTGTCGGCCCTCGATGACCTCCTGCGCGGCGGCGACGATGGCGTCCGACGTGGGCTGGTCGATGACCCCGAGCTCCAGGTTGGCCAGGGCCGCGGCGCGCTTGATCTGGCCCAGCGCCGCGATGTGGTGGGGGCTCAGACGCTCCCCCGAGATCGGGAAGTTCTCCACTGCGCGCTGGGTCTGGGCGCGGTAGAGGGCGTCGGCGGGCACGCGGACCTCGCCCATGGTGTCGTGCTCGATGCGGTACTCCGTCATGTCAGTTCTCCTTCGTCTGGGCAACGGGTCACCTCCATTGTCCGCCATTTGCGTGATGCGGGAGGGACCTAATTCCCTCCACGAGGGCGCCCCCGGCGTCCCCCGCGCTCTCCCCAGCGGTGTCGCGCCCGTCACGAGGGCACCTCCGACACCCGCCCAAAGGTGTCGCCACCAGCGCAAATGCGGCCCCGCCCTCGTCCATGGCGGGCGTCTGGGACCTGCATCCCCGCGCCTGACCCCACCGCGCCCCTAGCGTGGGCGCGTTGTGTGACCGCGAGCGCGAAGGAGCCAGAAGTGACCGAGTTCTTCTACGAGGACATGCTGCCGCTGGGCGAGGACCCCACGCAGTACCGCCTGCTCACCAGCGAGGGGGTCGAGACCGTGGAGGGACCGGAGGGCACGACCTACCTCAAGGTCTCCCCCCAGGCCCTGGAGTTGCTGTCGCGCACCGCCTACCACGACATCTCCTTCTACCTGCGCACAGCCCACCTGGAGCAGGTCCGTCGCATCATCGACGATCCCGAGGCCTCCGCCAACGACCGCTTCGTGGCACTCGACCTGCTGCGCAACGCCAATGTCGCTGCCGCCGGTGTCCTGCCCATGTGCCAGGACACCGGCACGGCCATCATCAAGGGGTCGCGCGGCCAGCGCATCATCACCGAGGGCACCGACGAGCGCCCCCTGGCCAAGGGCGTCTACGAGGCCTACACCGAGCTCAACCTGCGCTACTCCCAGAACGCGCCGATTTCCATGTACGAGGAGAAGAACACCGGGTGCAACCTGCCCGCCCAGATCGAGCTCTACGCCGACACAGCCCCGGGCGAGGAGGACGAGTACCACTTCCTCTTCATGGCCAAGGGCGGCGGCTCGGCCAACAAGTCCTACCTCTACCAGATGACCAAGGCCATCCTGGACCCCACGCACATGATGCAGTTCCTCGAGGAGAAGATCCGCAGCCTGGGCACCGCGGCCTGCCCGCCCTACCACCTGGCCATCGTCGTGGGCGGCACCTCCGCGGAGTATGCGCTCAAGACCGCGAAGTACGCCTCCGCCCACTACCTGGACGAGCTGCCCACCCACGGTGACGAGACCGCCCACGGCTTCCGGGACAGGGAGTTGGAGGAACAGGTCCTGGAGCTCACCCGCGAGATGGGTATCGGCGCGCAGTTCGGCGGCAAGTACTTCTGCCACGACGTGCGCGTGGTCCGCCTCCCCCGCCACGGGGCCTCCCTGCCGGTGGCCATCGCCGTGTCCTGCTCCGCGGACCGCCAGGCCAAGGCGAAGATCACCCCTGAGGGCGTCTTCCTGGAGCAGCTGGACACCGATCCGGGCCGCTTCCTGCCTGATCCCACCGAGGAGGAGGTGGGAAGCGCGGACGAGGCGGTGCGCATCGACCTCGACCAGCCCATGTCCGACATCCTCGCGGAGCTGTCCAAGCACCCCGTGAAGACCCGACTGTCGCTCAATGGCACGATGGTCGTGGCCCGCGACATCGCCCATGCGAAGATCCGCGAGCGCCTGGAGCGCGGCGAGGAGATGCCGCAGTACCTGAAGGATCATCCCGTCTACTACGCCGGCCCCGCCAAGAAGCCCGACGGGATGCCCTCGGGTTCCTTCGGTCCCACCACGGCCGGACGCATGGACTCCTACGTCGACCAGTTCCAGGCAGCCGGCGGCTCCATGGTCATGGTGGCAAAGGGCAACCGCTCCCAGGCCGTGACCGATGCCTGCAAGGCGCATGGTGGC
>JAKECL010000313.1 GCA_030460725.1 Propionibacterium sp. | reverse complement strand
ACCTCCTCCAGACCTGCCGGCGTCGCACTGGTCAGTCCGATGGCGCGCATTTTCGCTGCCATCGCCACCGTGGACGCCTCTGACTCCAGGCAGCCCCTCTGCCCGCACACGCACAGCTCGGAGGCACCCGGCACCCGGACATGCCCGATCTCCCCCACCCGGCCGTCGGAGCCGGGGTGGATGCGCCCGTCGATGATGACCGCACCACCCAGACCACGCGTGCACTCGATGTAGAGGGCATCACGGACACCACGTGCCCCTCCGTCCCGGCACTCCATGAGTGCTGCCGCATTGGCGTCGTTCACCGCAGTGACCGGGCACCCCAGCCGTGGTGCCAGCAGGTGGGCAGGGGAGGTGTTGCGCCAGGTGGGGACGACGGTGATGTCACCGGGGACACGACCCGTCGCAGGATCCACCGGTGCGGGGACGGCTATGCCGACCTCGCGGACCTCGTCGGGTGCCCGTCCCAGCCCGTCCAGCAGGGACACGCACACGGAGGTCACCAGGTCCAGGACCTCCGCAGCCGGTGCGCCTGCTGCGAAGACGATTCGACGCCGCGCCAGGTGCCCGGCGTCCGCCGAGGCGATGATCACCTCGAGGGTCTCGTGTCCGGCGGCAATGCCCATGACGAGGCCCTCGGGTCCACTCAGCACCAGGCGGGAGGCGGGTCGACCTCGTCGATGTCCGGGCCGGGCAGAGGGGGTCTCTTCGCGCACGCGCCCATCCGCCTTCAAGGAGGAGACGACGGAGGAGACCGTGCTGGGAGCCAGTCCGGTGAGGCTCTGGACCTCCGCGCGCGTCAACGGAGTACCCACCGCCAGGGCATCGAGGACCGCCTGACGGGATCGCTCCGCACGCGGGTCGGAATCATCCATGCCCCGACGATAGCGGGAGGGGGTCGGCGTGCCGACTGGCTCGACCACTCGATCTCCCTTCGCGCAGGTTCCTACGACGCCGATGGATGCCCCTCGACCACGCGACCAGTGTGGGGCCCGGTGCTCGGCGACCAGTGTGGGGCTCGGTGCTCGGTGACCACCGGGCCCCACCTCGGGGAGGTCAGCCCCGCGGTGTCAGCCCGACCATCGGGAGCACCACAGGGGTGCCCCTGTTCCAGTCCATGACCTCGGACTGCTTCTGGCCCGGGCCCACCACGATGTCGAAGGCGTTCGCATCGCGGGTGTCGGAATCCTTGGAGGGCTTCGACTCGTCCTGGTGGCCGAGTCCTCCCCCGGGACGCCACTGGGGCAGCCAACCGGGGTTGCCCGCATCGTTCCAGTCGTAGACGGGTCGGATGAAGTTGATGCCCTCACCACCCTCCGCGCTGGAGAACATGGCCACGCCGATCTTCGAGGTCTTCGGGTCGAACCCCGGAAGGGCTGACTTGGGCACGCTCGCCGTGATCGTGTGGTCCGTGGCCTTCGCCGTCAATCCGACGTCGGCGACGCGGGTGTTCCCGGTGTCGTAGACCCCGGCGGCATTGAAGCGACCATCGGCCACCACCACGCGGTTCCATCCGGTGGCGGTGTCCATGTTGGTCCCCCCACGTGCCGGGGTCGCCCCGCCCGTCCCGTCACCGATGTAGTACTCAATGTGCTGGAGGGAGATGGCGCTGCCACCGAAGGGGTTCGTGACCTCCCCGGCGATCGTCGAGCGGAAGGACCAGGAGACCCCCGCGTCCAGGACCTCGACCTTCGTCAGGTCGAAGGCTCCCGGCACAAAGGCACCGTTCTTCGGGTAGACATAGGATCCCGGCCCGTTGTCGTCACGCTCGGGATCCTCCAGTGAGGCGACCACCTCGCCGGGTCCGCCCACCTCATTCGAGGGAGCCGAGAGCACCCCGTCCACGACGGCACGCACGACCCACCGGTAGGAGGCGCCGGACTGCATGGCGTCAGTGAAGGTGACCTTGTCCTGGGGCAGTCGCGCACGAGCTGCCTCGCCGTAGCGCCCGTCCTCAGTGCGGCGGTAGACCTCGTAGCCGGTGGCACCCTCGACCGGTTCCCACTTCAGGCTGGTCCGACCTGCACCCGAGGCGGTGATCGGCAGATTCGCGGGCGTGGGGACGGTACGCAGGACCTCGATGTCGGTGCTGACGCCGCCCGCACTCACCGTGACGGTGCCCACGGAGCCGAGCCGAACCTGGAACCTCGCGCTTCCGGTGCTCGCGGCGTTGGCCGCCACGGTGCGGGCCTGGTCCTCACTGCCAGTCGCGCTGAGCGTGACCTCCTGGCGAGCCGGAGTCGAGCCCTCGTTGCGGGCGCGGACGACGACGGTGACCAGGTCGCCCTCCTGTGCGCTGGCCGGTGCCTGGACGGCAGTGACCGTCAGGGACGGGGCCTTGTAGGCCGGGATCCCCGCGTCAGCCGCCGTTGCCGGGCGGATGCGGATCGCCTGGCCGCCACTGACCCCGAGTCGCGTGGTCAGGGTGTCGCTCGCGCTCACACGGTAGGTCTCCACGCTGATCGGGATCGGATTGGTGTCGTAGTCGGTGCTGGCGTCATCGGAGAAGGACTCCGCCACCCACTGGCCCTCGCCCAGGAAGGACAGGGGGATCTCCAGGTCGGTGGGGTTCGCGCCGTTCATGGCACCCACCCACCACTGGTTGCCCGAGCGTCGGGCGGTCACCAGGTCCTCACCGATGTCGGCCGCGACCACCCGGGTCTCGTCCCAGGAGGCGGGCAGACCCCGGTAGAACTCGATTCCCCTGTTGACCGAGTAGTTCTCCGGCGTCTCCGCCGCCATCTGGATGCCCGAGAAGTAGTTCACGGTCTCGGCCAGCTGCTTGGCTGCGGTGGAGTGGACACGTGTGCCCCGTCCCGCGGGGTCCCAGGTGACGTTCATGATCCCCGGCGTGTAGTCCATGGGACCGGTGAGCATCCGGGTGAAGGGGATGACCAAGGTGTGCTCGGGGCTGTTGCCTTCCGTGGTGAAGGCGTCGTACTCGCCTCCGCGCACGGCCTCGCGGGCAATGGCGTTGGGGTAGGTGCGGGCCTCACCGGTGGAGTGCACGCATTCATGGCAGTTGACGTTGATCTGGTTCTTCGCCGCCTCCACCAGGACCTTGCGGTAGTGGTTGACCATGGTCTGGTCGTAGCGGTGGTGGACCGCGGTGAAGTGCTCCGGGTTGAAGT
>JAKECL010000312.1 GCA_030460725.1 Propionibacterium sp. | reverse complement strand
GCGGTGGAGGCGCGCAGCCCGGCAGCGGGCGGGGTGGCGGCATGGGCCGGCGGGCGGGGAGTCGCCAAGGTCCGGCGTCGGGTGGGTAGGCGGCACAGATCGGCGGTGGTGTGCCGACGACGAGGGCGAGCATCCTCGCCAGCGCCACCGGTTGGACACAGTCCTCACCGCACACCTACACTCGTCCAGGCGGGTCGCAAGTCCCGCAGTAGGGCAGTGGCGCAATTGGTAGCGCACCGGTCTCCAAAACCGGCGGTTCCGGGTTCGAGTCCCGGCTGCCCTGCCATTCGGACCAGAAGTCGACCATCAACGGGGGGAACGCCATGAGCGACAGTCGCGCACTGGGCGGTGGGTCCACCGATGACGGCCTGCCCTCGGTCCCGGAGAAGCCCCAGGTGCCGCAGAGTCCTCGTGACCGCACCAAGTCGCAGGCCACGCCGGGTCGCGACAGCACCCCCACGGGCGGAGACCAGAAGGTCGGCTTCTTCCGCCGCATTGCGCTCTTCGTCTCCCAGGTCGTCTCCGAGATGAAGAAGGTCACCTACCCCACGAAGTCCGAGACGTGGACCTATTTCGTGGTGGTCGTCGTCTTTGTGGCACTCATCATGACCTACACCGGGCTCCTGGACCTCGGATTCGGTAAGCTGAACTCATTGATCTTCGGCTGACACCGATCAACCCGCCCGCAGCTCGGACTGCAGGCGGGATTTTTTCACCCGTGCAGCCGCCACCGAAGGCCGGTCGCCACCGGCCCCCTCAGGAGGAGAACCGTGACTGACGAATTCCGTTCCGATGACTTCGAGGGCCTGGACCGCTCCGACGGCCCCGCCCTGGACGAGGCGCCCGTGGTTGCCCCCGTCGAGGTCGATGCACTCAACACCGCCGACGACCCCGAGGCGGTCATCCCGGCCGTCCCCGAGGGCGAGGACGAGGGCGACGCCGCCACTTCCGAGGACGCCTCAGCCTCCGATGTCCCGGGGCCCGAGGGCGCCCAGGCCGACGAGGAGCAGACGCCCGTCGACGATGACGAGGAGGCGGAGGATCCGATCCAGAAGCTGCGCGATGAGCTGCGCCTGCTCCCCGGTGACTGGTACGTGATCCACACGTACTCCGGTCACGAACGCAAGGTGAAGAACAACCTCGAGCAGCGCATTGCCTCCCAGAACATGGAGGACCTGATCTACCGCGTCGAGGTACCTGATGAGTACGTCATGGAGTACCGCGGTACCCAGAAGAAGCGGGTGCGCCGCGTGCGCATCCCCGGCTACGTCATCGTCTGCATGGACTTCACCGATGAGTCCTGGCGCGTGGTCAAGGAGACCCCCGCCGTCACCGGCTTCGTCGGCGACCAGCACAATCCCGTCCCCCTCAACGAGGACGAGGTCGTCATGCTGCTCACCCCCAATGTCATGGAGGAGGCGGCAGCCGAGCTGAAGACGGGCCCCGCTCCCGTCCAGCAGGTCCAGGTCAACTTCGAGGTCGGCGAGGTCGTCACCGTCACCGACGGCCCCTTCGAGACCATGACCGCCACGATCTCCGAGATCATGCCCGAACAGCAGAAGCTCAAGGTGCTGGTCACGATCTTCGAGCGCGAGACCCCGATGGAGCTCGGCTTCGACCAGGTGGAGAAGCTCGACCAGTGATCTCCCGCACCAGGACTTGGGAACAGGTCCGGAGCGCGATATCATCATCATTTGTGCGCCCTGGCGCCAGTGTGCCTGCCCGCGGGTGGGGGCACGACACCCGGGGAGCGTGACGTCACGGCAGCCGCCGTGATGTGGCAACACTGACGAAAGACCCGAACACATGGCACCGAAGAAGAAGGTCACCGGCCTGATCAAGCTGCAGATCGCCGCCGGCGCCGCGAACCCCGCCCCTCCCGTCGGGCCGGCCCTGGGCCAGCACGGCGTGAACATCATGGAGTTCACCAAGGCCTACAACGCAGCAACCGAGTCCCAGCGTGGCTCGATCGTCCCGGTCGAGATCACCGTCTACGAGGACCGCTCCTTCACCTTCGTCCTCAAGACGCCCCCGGCGTCGGAGATGATCAAGAAGGCCGCGGGTGTGCCCAAGGGCTCCTCGACCCCCAACACCGTCAAGGTCGCCTCCCTCTCCCAGGCCCAGGTCCGCGAGATCGCAGAGGCGAAGATGGTCGACCTCAACGCCAACGACATCGACGCGGCAGCGAAGATCATCGCCGGCACCGCCCGCTCCATGGGCATCACGGTCGACGCCTGAGACACCCCCAGTGGTAGGGCACGCGCTGCCCGACACCCACGACTGCAAGGAGAGAAGCAGAATGACCAAGCGCTCGAAGGCCTACCGTTCCGCCGCGGAGAAGATCCACGACGGTGAGCTGTACGCCCCCCTGGCCGCCATGAAGCTGGCCAAGGAAACCACCACCACCAAGTTCGACTCCACGGTCGAGATCATGTTCCGTCTGGGTGTCGACCCCCGCAAGGCCGACCAGATGGTCCGTGGCACCGTCTCCCTGCCGCACGGCACCGGCAAGACCTCCCGGGTCTTGGTCTTCGCCGTTGGCGAGCGCGCGCAGGAGGCGATCGACGCCGGGGCTGACGAGGTCGGTGGCGATGAGCTGATCGAGAAGGTCCAGAAGGGCTACACCGACTTCGACGTCGCCGTGGCCACCCCGGACATGATGGGCAAGGTCGGTCGTCTGGGCCGTGTGCTCGGCCCCCGTGGCCTCATGCCGAACCCCAAGACGGGCACCGTCACCATGGACGTGGCGAAGGCCATCAAGGAGATCAAGGGCGGACGCATCGAGTTCCGTGTCGACAAGCACGGCAACCTCGGCTTCATCGTCGGCAAGACCTCCTTCACCGCCGAGCAGCTCACGCAGAACTACGCGGCCGTCCTGGAGGAGATCCTCCGGCTCAAGCCGGCCTCCGCCAAGGGCCGCTACATCCTCAAGGCGACCGCCTCCACGACCATGGGCCCCGGCATCCCCCTGGATGCCACCAAGGTCCGCGGTCTGACGGAGGACGCAGCCTGATCGCTGCTGACTGAACAGTGCTGTCGCTGTGACGGCAGGTGGGGCCCCGGGGGTCGACCCCGGCCCCCCCCCCCAGTGCCGGGGGGGGGGCCCCGGGGATAGGGTGGCCCCCCGGGGCCGGATAAC
>JAKECL010000311.1 GCA_030460725.1 Propionibacterium sp. | reverse complement strand
ACCCCTTCGGCCCCACCGAGAGGGTTGTGTCGGGGCGGGGGGGGGACCCCGGTGTGGGGATGAGTCCCCACACCGTGGCCCATGTCTTCGACCGCTTCTTCCGCGCAGATCCGGCCCGCACGCGCACCACCGGCGGCACCGGACTGGGACTGTCCATTGCCGCCGAGGACGTCGCGCTGCACCACGGTGTCCTGGAGGCCTGGGGTGTGCTCGGGGAGGGTTCCTCCTTCCTGGTGATCCTCCCCCGTCTGGTCGGTGAAGACGTCCGCTCCCGTCCCCTTGCGCTGTGGGAGGACACCACCGCCCCGAAGGAGGTCCCATGACGTCCCGGGAACATTCACGGACAAGGTCGCGGCGTGGGGTGGTGGCGGCCTGCGTCGCCCTCGTCACCCTGGTGCTGGCCGGGTGCACCTCCCTGCCCAACGCCGGTGCGCCCCAACCCTTCGAGGTGTCGGTGCCCGACTCGGATCCACTGGACCTGGCCGCGCGTGCGCCGACGAAGGGTGCGGATCCCCAGTCCCTCGTCACGGGATTCCTCCTGGCCTGTGCCGCCGGCCAGAGCGACGACTTCGCCACCGCCCGGCTCTTCCTCACCAGCGACGCCGCCTCGGGATGGGATCCCTCCACCGAGGTGCAGGTCTACTCGACGGACTCCACCCCGCAGGTCGCCGCGGACTCCGGGACAGGCGAGGTCACGGTCAGTGCACCCGCAGTGGCCTCGGTGTCCACGGACGGGGAGATGGCGCTGCCCGACTCCGGTGCCCAGGTGACCCGGCGCTTCGAACTCACCCAGGAGTCGGGGGAGTGGAGGATCTCGGGGCTCGAGGACGGGGTCGTGATCTCTGAGTCCTCCTTCACTGCCGCCTACCAGCAGGCCTCGCTCTACTTCCCCTCGACCGACGGGCAGGTCCTGGTGGCCGACCCGCGGTGGTACCCGAGCAAACGTCTGCCCACCCACCTGCTCACCGGACTCATCGCCGGTCCTGCTGCGTCGGTGGCGCCCTCCGTCACCACCGCGCTGCCGGCGGACGCCAGTCTGCCCTCCCAGGGCATCGACATCACCGACCAGGTCGCCCACGTGAACCTTGAGGGAACGGCACCCGATTCCCCCCAGGGGCAGCGCCTGCTCGCCTGGCAGCTCTCCGCCACCCTCACCCAGACCTCTGCGGTCAATGAGGTCGACCTGCGGATCGCGGGCGCCCGCATTGCGACGGACGACCTGCCCTCCGGCCCCACATACTCCATGGAGTCCGCGATTGCCTCCGTCGAGGACGGCTTCGCCACCCTGACAGGTTCGGCCCTCAGCCCGCTGGTGAGCCGGGATCTCCTGGGTGCCGACGCGGAACAACCCGCGCTCTCGCCGGCCGGTGGTGCGACCGTGGCATGGGTGACCCAGGAGGGCGTGGGTGCCAGGCGTCTCTCCGACGGTCGTCAGCTCGTGCATTCGACGGACGCGCCGACCTGGCCGTCGGTGGACAGGTCGGGATGGGTGTGGAGCACCTCCATGCACACGGCCGGGGCCACCTGGACTGCGTTCTCCGTGGACGGGCAGGTCGTGGAGATCGACTCTCCCTTCACCGACTCCTCCACGACGACCGCCCTGCGGGTCTCCCCCGACGGCGCGCGGGTGGTCGTCCTGCGCCGGATCGGGTCGGAGCAGGGCATCTGGGTCGCACCGGTGCGCCGCGACGCGCAGGGCGTCCCCGTGGGCGTGGGGGATCCTGTGTCGGTCCCCGGAGGCGATGCGGGTGTCGTGGACGTGTCCTGGGCGGGGAGCATGACGCTGGTCGCCCTGCATGGCGTGAGTGGGGGGACCGAACTGATGGTCATGCCGCTGGGAGGTCGTAGCACCACGCTCACCGCACCGGCCAGTGCCGAGCACGTGACTGCGGGGGCTTCGCCCTCCACCGTCTACGTGCGCACGGACGAGGGAACGACGCTGTCCCGGTCGGGCTCCGTGTGGCAGCCCCTGGGCGCACAGGTCCGCGACGTCGCGTTCCCCGGGTGACATGTGGGCCCGGGCCGGGTGCCCCGAGGACCGGGGTGTCCACCGCGCTTGCCCCGGCGGATGGGGGAGGCCGACCATGCGTGCCGGTGCCCGCCAGGCCGTGGAGGCCGACCACGCGTGCCGGTGCCCGTCGGGCCGTGGACAGGAGTCCCCGCGCAACACCTTCCCCCGTCCACAGCTCGGGGTGCCCCTCCTGGCACCCGGCAGAGGAAGTGGGTGGACTTCGGGAATGGACCACCCACCTCCCACCCGAACGGCACTGACGCCGCACTGCCCAGACGGCCCGGGCGTCATCCCGGTCGACACACCGGTGGTGGCCCCGCCCGGGACGCAGACTCCGCCCCTCGCGCGGGAGGGGGCCGCATCTCCACAGGGCACAACGGTGGCGCGGCGCCTGGGCGAGGCACTGCTGGGCCTGCTCCTCCCCGTGCAGTGCGTGGGCTGCGGCACCTGGGACCACATGCTGTGCCCGGGATGCGCGGAACTGGCCCGAGGCCCCGCGACCTGGGAGGTCCTGGACGGCTCGACGCGACGCTCCGACCTGGGCCTGTGGAGCCTGGGGGAGTATGGCGGAGCCCTGAGGGGGCTGGTCCTGGCAGCCAAACACCGCCCGGCGGTGGACCTCACTGCCTTCCTGTGCGCGGCCGGCTGCTCCTTGGGGGCGGGCATCGGCTCCAGCGGCGTCCTGCGAGGGGTGTCGGAAGCATGGGTCGTTCCTGCTCCGTCAGGGTGGCGCAGGCGCCACCGCGCCCAGATGGTCGCCCCTCTCATCGCCGACGGCGTGGCGAGGGGAGTTGCCGATGCCACCGGGGCGCGGGCGCAGGTGGTGGACCTCCTCGCGCTGCGTCCACTGACCGGATCACAGTCCGGGCGCAGTGGGGGGCAGCGACGTGCTGGGCGTCTGGACTCCATGCGAGCACGCGTGGAGGTGCCCGAGGGGACGGGCGTCGTGCTGGTGGATGACGTCGTGACCACCGGCGCGACGATGAGGGAGATGGCGCGGCTGTGCGGGGTGGGGACGGTGGGTGCAGTCGCCCTGTGCCACGCGGGCAGGGACGGGAGAGGGAGGTCCTCCGCCCGTCCGTATGACCCCGGTCACGCTGTCGTCGTATGATGGGGCATCGAGATCAGGTCGGCTCGGTGGTCATGAAACCCCACACGA
>JAKECL010000310.1 GCA_030460725.1 Propionibacterium sp. | reverse complement strand
AGCTCCTGGACCCCCACGCCTCCTGATCCGCCGGAGCCCCATTGCTCACGGCCGCGTCAAGGGCCCGGGCCCCGTGCGCCCTGATCCGCTCCTGCACGGCTGCGCCGCCCCCACTGTCCCCGTCACTGAGTCCCGGGGAGGGGCACAATGATGGCCATGGATCTGCATCCCGCGCCCCTCCACCGGCAGACCCCTGAGCACCACGGTGCCGACCAACCCACCCCGGCCGCCCTCGTCGCGGGTCAGGTCGCAGCCGCGGACGCGCCGCACCCCCTGTCGGTCTTCGACCTCTTCCGCATCGGCATCGGTCCCTCCTCCTCCCACACGGTGGGCCCCATGCGGGCGGGTCTGGCCTTCGCAGCCGAACTCGCCGACCTGGGTTCTCCCCACATCCACCGGCTGACCGTGGACCTGCTGGGTTCCCTGGGCGCCACCGGACGCGGGCACAACACCGACAGGGCGGTGCTGCTGGGGCTCGTGGGCCACGACCCGGCCACCGTGGCCACAGCCGTGGTCGAGTCGATCCTCCCCGAGATCTCCCGCAGCGGGACCCTCACCCCGGCCGGCGGAACCCCCGTCCCCTTCGACATTGCACGCGACATCCGCTTCCTGCCGAAGGAGCGTCTGCCCTACCACGTCAATGCCCTCACCATCCGCGCATGGGGTGGATCGCCCTCGTCCGGGTCCGTGGAGAGCAGCGCCCCCTCCTCCCTCCTGCTGGAGCGCACCTACTACTCGGTGGGGGGCGGCTTCGTCATGGTCCAGACGACCGAGGATCCGCAGGAACCCCGGGTCGAGTCACTGGCCACCCCGGGCACCGCCGGAACCCTGGACGTCTCCGCCCCCCACCCCTTCGCGACCTCGGCGCAACTGCTCGCCAGCTGCGACGCGAGCGGGATGTCGATCGCGCACCTCGTGCGCGCCAACGAGGAGTCCATGCGCAGTCCCGACCTGGTGGAGGGATACCTGGACCTGGTCGCCGACGAGATGTTCACCTGCGCGGATTCGGGGATCACGGCAACCGGGATCCTCCCGGGTGGACTGGACGTCCCCCGACGCGCACACGCCCTGGCCGCGCAGCTGCTGGGTCGCGAGGACCCGGAGTCCGCGCCTAGGAACACCCGCACGCACGCACCCGAGGCGGCCTCCCCCCAGCGCGCACTCTCCCCGGCGCAGGTACCGGATCCCGGAGCGCCCGCAGGGACACTGCCGTGGTCACCCTCTCCCCAGGACCCCATGCGCGCCATGGACTGGGTCAACCTGGTTGCGTTGGCCGTGAATGAGGAGAACGCCGCCGGACACCGCGTCGTCACCGCACCAACCAACGGGGCGGCAGGTGTGATCCCCGCCGTCCTGGCCCACCTGGTCCTCTTCTGCCCCGAGGGCGGGGCGACACTGCCCACCCCCGCGGCCGGACGGTCCGGGGGCATTCTCCCGCGCCTGGCCACGGCGGACGAGGGCGAGCCGGCCACGGGCCGTGACGGGGAGGGGCAGGCACCGGGCACACGACGGCGTCGCGCCGTCCACGACTTCCTGCTGGCCGCCACCGCCATCGGCGCCCTCATCAAGACCAACGCCTCCATCGCAGGCGCCGAGGTCGGGTGTCAGGGAGAGGTCGGTTCGGCCTCCGCCATGGCGGCCGCGGGTCTGGCCCAGGCGTTGGGCGGTACTCCCCACCAGGTGGAGAACGCCGCGGAGATCGCCATGGAACACTCACTGGGGTTGACCTGCGACCCCGTGGGCGGGCTGGTCCAGATTCCCTGCATCGAACGCAATGCGATCGCCGCCGTCAAGGCCATCAACGCCGCGCGCATGGCCCTGTGGGGGGACGGGCGCCACACCGTCAGCCTCGACGCCGTCATCGAGACCATGCGCCAGACCGGCAACGACATGCTCTCCAAGTACAAGGAGACCTCCGAGGGCGGCCTGGCCGTCAACGTCGTGGAGTGCTGAGGCGGCGCCGGCACCTCACACCCGGGTGCGGTCCGCCCTCAGGATCCGGTGCACCCGGGCGAACTCCCATGCCGCTCCCGTTCCCACCGCCACGAAGTACAACACGATGATCGGCGAGGCCAGCAGGGACATGGTCGGGACGTCCCCGCTGGGTGAGGCGACGGCGGCGAAGAGCGCCGCCATCACGATCGCCCAACGCCACTGACGGAGCCAGCTGCGCGAGGAGACGATCCCGAGCACGGTGAGGAGAGCCATCACGACCGGCAGGAGGAAGGCCGCACCGAACACGGCGACCATCCGCAGGACGAAGGTGAGATAGTCCTCGGCGCTCACGACCGTCGACGTCGACGTCGGCGCGAAGTCGGTCATCATGGCGATGGCGGGGGTCAGGCACACCCATCCGAACAGGGAACCCAGCAGGAACAACGACGCGGCTGCCAGGAGCAGGACGGCCACCGATCGCTTCTCGTGGGACTGCAGACCCGGCCAGATGAAGCGTCCGGTCTGGAACACACTCCACGGCAGCGACACCAGGATCCCGAGATGGACCGAGACCTTGAGCTGGGTCGAGAAGGCGCTGCCGATCCTGGGGAAGTTCAGGACGGTCAGACGACCTCCGGCCGTGCCCGCCGCCAGCAGCGGGCGTTGTACGAGGTCGAAGACTGCCGGGTAGAGGAACCAGCCGAGGATGGTCCCGAGCGCCACACCGGCACCGATCCACAGCAGGCACCCGCGCAGCGCCCGCAGATGTGAGCCCAATGTGGGCAACTCATCGACCTGCGGTGCGCTGCTCCGAGACCTCACGGATCGATCGGCCTGCCTCATTCCCCGGCGCTCCGTGAACGGTGGCGCCCCTCGGCTCTCACCGTCCCTCCTCCCTGACATCCGCGGGCATCGTCGTCCCTGCCTCGGCAGCGATCGGATCGGTGTCGCGGGCCTCCTTCTTCAGGATGCGCAGTGATTCACCCACCCCCTTGGCGAGCTCAGGGAGCTTCTTGGCCCCGAAGAGCAGGACGATGATGACGACGATGGCCACGATCTCAATGGGGCGAAGGTTTTGCAGCATGGGGACCTCCTCAGGTCACGACGGGCTCGGGCCCGTCGATGTCGAACTCGGTTGGGTCGGGGGGGGGGGGGGGGGCCCCCCCCCCCCCCCCCCCCGGGGCCCCCCCCCCCGGGGGGCGGGGGGGCAGCCCCCCAGGGGGCCCCCCCCCCCCC
>JAKECL010000004.1 GCA_030460725.1 Propionibacterium sp. | reverse complement strand
CACCACACGGTGGGGGCCCTCCCCACATACACACACCACACAACAACACACCGAGGAACCCGATCGGGCGCGCGTGACTGAGGGCTCTCTGATGTCGTTCCGGCCCCCGGGCTATCATGTGGTGGACAAGAGAACAACGGACGAGCGTGTGTTTCCCGTGCAGGGTGCGCAACGTGAAGTGCCGCCGGTTTCGACCGGCGATGGTGAAGCGCCGAGGGCGCGGGAATGGGAGAGCACACGATGGCTGAGTTCCGCAACGGGCACGAGGGCCGCGACAGATCCGGATCAGGACGTCAGTGGCGCGAGTCCGGGGACCGCTCCTGGCGGGGTCGGGAGTCGTCCACTGGGGACCGTGATGACCGTCGGGGTGGATACCGCTCCGAGGGTGGGAACCAGCGTCGTTCCTCCGGGGATCGTGATGACCGTCGCGGTGGGTACCGCGGGCAGGACCATGATGACCGTCGGGGTGGATACCGCTCTGAGGGTGGAGACCAGCGTCGTTCCTCCGGGGATCGTGATGATCGCCGGGGAGGGTATCGCAGCAACGACCGTGATGATCGTCGGGGTGGGTACCGCGGTCAGGACCGTGATGACCGTCGGGGTGGCAACCGTTCGGAGGGCGGAGACCAGCGTCGTTCCTCCGGGGATCGTGACGATCGGCGCGGTGGGTACCGCAGCAACGACCGTGACGACCGTCGCGGTGGCTACCGCGGTCACGACCGTGACGATCGCCGCGGTGGCTACCGCGGGCAGGACCGTGACGACCGTCGGGGTGGGTACCGCGGTCAGGACCGTGATGACCGTCGGGGTGGCTACCGTTCGGAGGGCGGAGACCAGCGTCGTTCCTCCGGGGATCGTGATGACCGTCGCGGTGGATACCGCGGCAACGACCGTGACGATCGTCGCGGTGGATACCGCTCCGAGGGTGGAGACCAGCGTCGCTCCTTCGGGGACCGCGATGACCGCCGGGGTGGATACCGCTCTGAGGGTGGGAACCAGCGTCGCTCCTCCGGGGACCGTGATGATCGCCGGGGTGGGTACCGCAGCAACGACCGTGACGATCGTCGCGGTGGATACCGGTCCCAGGGTGGAGACCAGCGTCGTCATTCAGGGAACCGTGACGACCGCCGCGGTGGGGTCCGCCGGGATCAACGTCAGGAGCGCTACTCCAGCACCGATGAGTATGTCTCGCCGAATGCGGACGAGCCCACGATTCCCGCGGGCGTCTCGGCGGATGAGTTGGATGCCGAGGCTCTGCGTGCCCTCAACACACTCTCGGGTCCCAACCGCGACATCGTCGCCCGGCACCTGGTGGCCGCAGGACAACTCCTCGACCTCGATCCCGAGCGCGCCTACCAGCACGCGCAGGCCGCTTCCAACAGGGCGGGCCGAGTCGACGTGGTGCGCGAGGCTGCGGCCCTGACGGCTTACGCCTCCGGCCGCTACGAAGAGGCATTGCGCGAGGTGCGGGCCGTGCGACGCATGCGTGGCGATGACTCGCTGCGTGCGGTGGAGGCGGACTCCGAACGCGGATTGGGCCGACCGGAGAAGGCCGTCGAGATCATCGACGGCACGGACACCAAGGGCATGGATCTCGCGGACCAGGTGGAGCTCGTGCTCGTCTCCTCCGGCGCACGCGCCGACCTCGGGCAGAACGAGGTCGGCCTCGTCCTCGTCGACGATGCGCTGGCGGCACTGCCCCAGGACGTCGACCCCGAACTGGTGCGACGTCTCATGAGCGTGAAGGCCGACCGTCTCAGGGAACTGGGCCGAGATGAGGAGGCCGACGAGGTCGAGGCCTCCATGCCCCCGGAGATCGAGGATCCCGAGATCCTCGACGTCGAACTCTTCGCCGACGCAGACGTGGACCGCAAGCCCACGCCCCTGCGCGGCACCGAGGAGCCACTGGACCGTGTCTTCGACGGAGTCCTCATGGATCTCGACGGCGTCGCCTACCACGGCACGGATCCCGTGGACCATGCGGCGGACTCGGTCGTGGCTGCACGGGAAGCGGGCATGAAGACGGCATTCATGACGAACAACGCCTCGCGTTCCCCGATCAGCGTCGCCGAGCAGCTCAACGAGCTCGGATTCCAGGTGGAGCCGGGGATGATCATGACCTCTGCCATGGACGTCATCGCCTACATGGACGAGAACCTGCCGAGCGGCAGCACTGTCCTGGTCGTCGGAGGTGAGGGTCTGCGCAGCGCAGTCGCCCAGGGCGGCTACACGGTCGTCGACTCCGCGGAGGACTCGCCGGCCGCGGTCGTCCAGGGCTTCGACGCCTCGGTCGGTTGGGCGCAGCTGTCGGAGGCGGTCTACGCGCTCAACGGTGGAGCGATGTTCTTCGCGACCAACCTGGATGCGACTCTGCCCACGGAACGTGGATTCGCCCTGGGCAACGGCTCCCTGGTCAAGGCCGTGGAGAATGCGACGGGCAGGCGTCCGATAGCCGCCGGGAAGCCGGAGGCCGGCATCTATCTGCGCTCCGCGGCACTGGTGGGGGCGGAGAACCCCATCGCGGTCGGTGATCGTCTGGAGACCGACATCGCAGGCGCGGTGGGAGCTGGTGTCCCCTCCATGCATGTCCTCACGGGTGTCCACCAGGCGCGCGACGTCATCACAGCGCGACGCGGCCAGCGCCCGGCCTTCCTCGCCCGCGACCTGCGGGGTCTGGTCGAGGACCATCCCCGCCCCAAGCACCACCAGGACAACACCTGGACCTGTGGGTACTCCCAGGTGGCGAAGGTCCTTCGCAGTGGGACCCTGAGCCTGGACGACGTGGAGTTGAAGGAGGCGACCACGGTGACCCTGGACTCGTACCGGGCCCTGGCCGCCGCAGCGTGGGATGCCGCCGACGAGGGTGTCAACATCGCCTGCCCTGAGATCACGGTGGTGGACAATGACGACCCGAGCGGTGTCGTGCATGAACCGGTCGCCCAGCCTGAGCAGGAGTCCTCGGAGGCCTTCACTGAGGAGGACCTGGAACTGGGCGCGGAAGCGGCCGAACTCGGGGAGACCGAGGACGTCCCGACCTTCCTCCCGGGTGAGGAGGAACTGGAGTCCCTCCTGGCCACCACCGAGGAAGAGGTCGAGGCAGCTGTGGATGCCGCCGGGGAAGACGACCCCGTGACCGACGCGAACGCGCAGCCAGGTTCCGAGGCTGATGTCGACACGGCGGAGGCGGAGGACGGAGAGGCTCGGTGACCACGCCCGCAGCGCCCAGTGCAGGTGGCGTCTCCGAGTTGCTCGACGCCGCGGAACGCAATCTGGAGGGGATCGAGGGTCTTCCCCTGGACCTGCAGGTCCGTGCTCTCTGCGCCGTGGAGGCCGACCTGCGCTCGGCGCTGGAGGGGACGAGGTCCTGAGATGAGGCTGCGGCGCATCGACTCCGAGCTGGTCCGTCGCGGCCTCACCCGTTCGCGCGCCCAGGCGCGGGAGCTGATCGAGGCCGGACGCGTCCGGCTCGATGGCGAGGTCGTCACCAAACCGGCCCGTCAGATGGATCCTGCCCAGGCGATCCTCCTGGAGGAGGAGCCCGAGGACGAGTACGTCTCGCGAGGTGCCCGCAAGCTCGCCGGCGCACTGGACGCGTTGGGGGAGGACGCACCCGTGGTCCGCGGACGGCGCTGCCTGGATGCAGGGGCGTCCACCGGCGGGTTCACCGATGTCCTCCTGCGACGCGGGGCGGCCTCGGTGGTGGCTGTGGACGTGGGGTACGGACAACTCGCCTGGCGTCTGCGCCAGGATCCCCGGGTCGAGGTCCACGACCGCACGAATGTGCGCACGCTGGACCCTGCCTCGGTTGCGCCCGCGCCGCAGCTGGTCGTCGGCGACCTCTCCTTCATCTCACTGTCCCTGGTCCTGCCCGCGCTGGTGGGAGCGGCAACACCGGATGCGGACTTCCTGCTCATGGTCAAGCCGCAGTTCGAGATCGGCCGTGAGCGCCTGGGGCACGGCGGAGTGGTGCGCGACCCCGCCCAACACGTGGAGACGGTCGAGGCCGTTGCCGACAGTGCACGGGGCCTGGGCCTGGACATCCACGCCGTCGAGGCTTCACCCCTGCCCGGACCCTCGGGCAACGTAGAGTACTTCCTGGCGATGAGGGCGGGTCACCCGGCACCGATTCCCGTGCAGGACCTGCACGACAGGATCGTCGATGCCGTGAACAGGGGGCCCGCCACCGACTCCAGGAAGGCGACCCCGTGAGCAAACGCATCATGCTCGTGCGCCACGTCAACCGTCCGGCGGCCATTGCAGCATCGGAGGTCGCCAGGCGGGAGATCGAGCGGCGAGGTATGGAGGTCGTCCTCGACGAGGGCGACGCCGGGCCCGTCGACATGGTCCTGGCGTTGGGCGGCGACGGGACGATTCTCGCCGCCGCGGAGCACGCCCGTCGCCACGACGTGCCGCTCCTGGGGGTGAACATGGGGCACATGGGCTTCCTCGCAGAGGTCTCCGCCGATGGCATCCCTTCCGTGGTCGAGCGCATTGCAGACCACGACCTCCACGTGGAGAAGCGCATGACACTGGATGTCACCATGCGTTTCCCCGACGGTACCGAGGTGCACGACTGGGCCCTCAACGAGGCCGTCATCATGCACACGAATGTCGCGCACCCCGTGCACCTGGCGCTGGTGGTGGACGGCCAGGACGTCTCCACCTACGGTGCCGACGGAATCGTCCTGGCCACTCCCACCGGTTCCACCGCCTACTCCTTCTCGGCCGGGGGACCGGTCGTGTGGCCCGACACGGAGGCCATTGTCATGGCTCCGCTCGCTGCCCACGGTCTCTTCACGCGCCCTCTGGTGGTCGGCCCCTCCTCGGTGCTCGAGGTCGTGGTCCTGGACGAGATGTGGACGGCTCCTGAGGTGTGGTGCGACGGTCTGCGACGCACGACCGCCCCGAACGGAACCTCGGTGCTGGCACGTGTCGGAGCGCATCCGCTGCGCCTGGCGCGCCTGGACGACACGCCCTTCGCCACACGCCTCGTACACAAGTTCGACCTGCCGGTGCGTGGCTGGCGCAGCAGGTCTTCAGGCACCACTGACCACGATGGGGAGCGCGAGCGATGATCGAGTCGCTGCGCATCCGCTCCCTGGGTGTCATCGAGGCCGCCGACCTGGAGTTCGGACGCGGACTCACGGTCCTCACAGGCGAGACGGGTGCTGGCAAGACGATGGTGCTCACCTCCTTGCAGCTGTTGCTCGGAGGACGCGCGGACCCAGCGATCGTGCGCACGGGTGCCGAGCGGGCGGAGGTCGACGGCGTCTTCGAGATCGGAGAGGGCGCAGCGGCCACCGCGGCGGAGGACCTGGGAGTGGACGTCGAGGACGGGGAGCTCATCGTCTCCCGGACCGTCGCCAGGCGAGCACGTTCGCGCGCACGCCTGGGGGGCCGACCCGTCCCGGTGTCGACCCTGGCGGACCTGGGTGGGGAACTGGTGACGATCCACGGCCAGTCCGATCAGATGCGTCTGCGCCATGCATCCGCCCAACGCGAGGTCCTCGACGCCTACGGAGACTCCGCCCATGCGAGCCTGGTGGAGGACTACCACCGCTGTTGGAATGCCGCGGTGCAGGCGCGACGCCGTCGTGATGAAGGCAGGGAGTCGGCGCACGCCCGAGAGGCGGAGATCCGCTCCCTGGAACAGGCCACCCGCGCCATTGCAGAACTCGACATCCGCGAGGGCGAGGACGACGACCTGCGAGCCGAGACGGAACGTCTGACGAATGTGGAGGATCTGCGCGAAGCAGTGGGCCGGGCGCGCGCTGCGCTGCACGGGAGTGAGGACGCGGTGGGCGCTCTCGACCTCGTGCGCGCCAGCCAGGACGCCCTGCGCGACGGTGCCGCCTTCGACCGGGACCTGGAGGCGCAGGTCCGACGCCTCTCCTCCTGCCTCCTCGAACTCGACTCACTGGCCGATGACCTCTCGGCGTACCAATCAGGTCTGAGCACGGATCCCCAACGTCTGGCGCAGGTCCACGAGCGGCGCGCCGCCCTGCGGGAACTGCTGGTGGGACGCGCCGCCGACGCCACGGGACTCCTCGCCTGGCAGGAGCGGGCGTTGGCCCGTCTGGCCGAACTGACAGCTCCTGCCACCGATCCGGAGGTCCTCGAACGTCAGCTGCTGGACGCCCAGGCCGAGGTCATTGCCGCGGGCGGGCGCCTCAGCGAATCCCGGGCCGTGCTGGCACAGCGACTCTCGGGCGCTGTGGACACCGAGCTGCACGGGCTGGCGATGCGCGACGCCCACGTGGCGATCCGCCTGGACCCACACAAACCGGGACCGCACGGATGCGAGGACGTCGGCTTCTGGTTGAGCCCGCACCCGGATGCCCCCGAACGCCCCCTGGGTCAGGGCGCTTCAGGTGGTGAACTCTCCCGCGTGATGCTCGCACTCGAAGTCGTCACGGGGACGCGAGAGGACCCCCGGACATTTGTCTTCGACGAGGTCGACGCCGGGATCGGTGGGCGCACGGCCACCGAGGTCGGTTCTCGACTTGCCCGACTGGCCGGCTCCCACCAGGTGGTCGTGGTCACCCACCTGCCCCAGGTCGCAGCCTTCGCCGACGTCCACCTGGTGGTCGACAAGGCGGGGGCGACGACCACGGTGCGCCCGGTCGAGGGGGACTCCCGCCTGTTCGAGATCGCCCGGATGATGGGCGGTGACCCGGACTCCGAGGCGGCACGCCGTCATGCCCTCGAGTTGTTGGAGGGGGCTGGCGTGCAACAATCGAGGTCGTGACCACCACCGACCCCGACGTGCAGGCACCACCCCCTCCTGAACCCGACGTCAGCGCCCGTGTGCGCGTCGACGAGCGTGCGAAGAAGCTGGCGACGCGTCTGGAAGCGGGCGAGATCGCCGTCATCGACCACCCGGATCTGGACCGTCCCACCGCCCAGGCGTTGGCGGCCGCGCATCCGGCTGCGGTTCTCAATGCGGCCCCGTCAACCACCGGGCGCTATCCCAACCTCGGTCCGGGCATCCTGCTGGATGCGGGCATACTCCTCGTCGACGACCTCGGGGCCGATGTCATGGCCCTGCGCGAGGGCGACGTCGTGCAGGTCTCAGGTGCCTCGGTCTTTCGTGGGGACGAGCTCGTCGCCACGGGCAGACGTATCACGCACGAGGAGGATGCCTCAGCCCTCGCGAGCGCCCGCGCCGGCGTCTCCGCCCAGGTGGAGGCCTTTGCGGCGGCGGTGGGGGAGTACCTCGAGCGCGACTCCGCGCCCCTGGTGGAGGGGGAGGGACTGCCGGAGCTCCACACAGACATCGAGGGCCGGCCCGTGGTCCTCGTCTCCGCCGATCCCGACGCCGCGAGACAACTCGCCCAGTTGCGCAACTGGATGCGCGACGTCGACCCGGTGGTGATCGGTGTGGACGCCGGTGCGGACACCGCCGCAGCCCAAGGACTCCGCCCCGCCCTGGTCGTGGGCGACCTCGACACGGTCTCGGAGAAGGTCCTCACCTCCGGGACGGAGCTGGTCCTCCACGAGGCGCACGACGGCACGGCCGGGGGGCGTGCACGCCTGGACCGCAAGGGCCTCGCCCACGTCTCCTTCGTGACATCGGGTGACTCCGAGGATGCAGCCATCCTGCTCGCACTCCTGGCGGGAGCCTCCGTGATCGTCACGGTGGGTGCCCACGGGGGGCTCGATGACTTCCTGGACGGTGGCAGGGCGGGGATGGCCGCGGGCTTCCTCACGCGTCTGCGTGCGCAGGACCGGCTGGTCTCCGCCGATGCAGTCATCGCGCTCCACCGTCCCCGCGTGCGCACGTGGCTCCTGGTGCTCCTGGCACTGGTGCTCCTGGTCGCGCTCGGCGCGGCGCTGTGGTCCACCCCGTGGGGCAGTGACCTCCTGGAACCCGTCCTCACCCCCATCTCCGACTTCTTCACATGGATCCGCTCCCTCGTGGGCGGGCAGGCAGGCTGAGAGGTACCCATGGTCAACTTCCGCTACCACCTGGTGTCATTGATCGCGGTCTTCGCCGCACTGGCGATCGGGGTCGTCCTGGGTGCAGGCCCCCTGCAAACGCGCCTGGGCAGTGCCCTGTCCTCCTCGACGGGGAGCGCCTCTGGCGAGGACCTCTCCGCCCAGCTCGCCGCGGCGCAACAGGACGTCGCAGCGCAGGACAAGCTGGTCGAGGACCTGGCTGCCCGGGTGCTGCCCGGCACCCTGGAGGGGGTGAGTGTGGCCACCGTGGCACTGCCCGGCGCCGATCCGGCCGACGTCACAGCGGTGGGCAAGGACCTCACCCAGGCTGGTGCGCAACTGGTGGGCGCCGTCACACTGACCAGCAACTGGGACGCCCAGTCCATGGCGCAGTACCGCGAGACCCTGGCCAATCCACTGGCCTCCCACCTCGCCTCCAGTGCACCCTCCGATGCCACCGCCGACGCGGTCATCGGCTATGCCCTGGTGGAGGTGCTGAGCTCCACAGGTGCGGAGCAGGACCTCGTCTCCGACATCCTCACCGATGCCTCGACGCCGATCCTGCAGATCGACCAGGATCCGGAAGGACGCGCGCAGGCCGTCGTGGCCGTCGGCCCTCGTTCGGACTCCGCCTCCACACCCGCAGGCCAGAGCGCCTCCCCGACCTCGGAGGAACAGAGCGGGGGGATCGCTGCCCCCTCGGTCCAGGCATGGGCGGGCCTGGGACGCGCCCTGGGCGGTGCGCCCAAGGGAGGCGTGCTCCTCGGGGATGCATCGGCCCCTGACTCCCTGCTGTCGCAGGTACGCACCCAGGGTGTGCCCGTGACCACCGTCGATCCGGTGGGTACACGCATGGGATCCCTCTGCGCCGTCCTGGCTCTGCGCAATGCCACGGCCGAGGAACGCGCCTTCGGTGTGGGCGAGGGGGCATCCGCCGTCCTGCCCCCGATTCCCGGCGTCGACTGACAGGAGCACGACGGAAGTGGGCGCCGGTGGGCCCCTCTCCACCCTCCTGTGACGGAGGTCATGGAGAGGTCTGCCTCACGGATCGGCTCCGGATTGTGGCGTGACCGTCGCCGGGCTGGGGGAGCGCCGCTCGCCCGGCCCGAGCGGTGGCCCGCGACTGTTAGGGTGAAGTTCCATGGTGAACTTTGATTCACGCACCACGGGTGCGGAACAGTCGATCCCCAAACACATCTTCGTCACCGGCGGCGTGGTGTCCTCCCTCGGCAAGGGACTGACCGCCTCGTCGTTGGGAATGCTGCTGCGGGCCCGCGGTCTGCGGGTGGTCATGCAGAAGCTCGACCCGTACATCAATGTCGACCCCGGCACGATGAACCCCTTCCAGCACGGTGAGGTCTTCGTCACCGAGGACGGCACTGAGACCGACCTCGACATCGGCCACTACGAGCGCTTCCTCGACGTGTTCCTCTCCGGTGCGGCCAACGCAACCACGGGGCAGGTCTACTCCACGGTCCTGGCGAAGGAACGGCGCGGGGAGTACCTGGGCGACACCGTCCAGGTCATCCCCCACATCACCAACGAGATCATGCGTCGCATGCGCGCCCAGGCGAACCCCACGGACGGGACCACACCACCCGACGTCATCATCACGGAGATCGGTGGCACGGTCGGTGACATCGAGTCCACCCCCTTCCTGGAGGCTGCGCGTCAGGTGCGCCAGCAGATCGGTCGCGAGAACTGCTGCTTCGTCCACGTCTCCCTGCTGCCCTACCTGGCTGCAGCCGGCGAGCTGAAGACCAAGCCCACGCAGCACTCGGTCGCCTCACTGCGCTCCATCGGCATCCAGCCCGACGCCCTGGTGCTGCGCAGCGAGCACGAGGTCCCCGAACCCGTGAAGAAGAAGGTCGCCCTCATGTGCGACGTCGACCGCGAGGCCGTGGTCGTGTGCCGTGACGCGAGCTCCATCTACGAGATCCCGCGCGTGCTCCACGCCGAGGGCCTCGACGCCTTCCTCGTGCGTCGACTCTCCGTACCCTTCCACGACGTCGACTGGACGCGCTGGGACGGACTGCTGGAGCGCGTGCGAGAGCCCCGCAGTGAGGTCGAGGTGGCCCTGGTGGGCAAGTACATCGACCTGCACGACGCCTATCTCTCCGTGTCCGAGGCTCTCAAGGCGGGCGGCTTCGCCCATCGTGCGCGCGTGAAGATCCGGTGGGTGCCGGCTGACACCTGCGAGACCCTGGACGGCGCGGGCCGGTCCCTGGGCGGGGTGGATGCGATCCTGGTTCCCGGGGGATTCGGCGTCCGCGGTATCGAGGGCAAGGTCGGAGCGCTGCGTTGGGCGCGGGAGAACCGTGTGCCCACCCTCGGAATCTGCCTGGGCCTGCAGTGCATGGTCATCGAGGCCGCGCGGGACATGGTGGGCCTGGCCGACGCCTCGTCCACCGAGTTCAACCCCACCACCTCCGACCCGGTGGTGGCGACCATGGATTCCCAGCGCAAGATCATCGCGGGTCAGGGAGACCTGGGGGGCACCATGCGCCTGGGTGCCTATCCCGCAGTCCTCACGGAGGGTTCGGTCGTGGCCGAGGCCTATGGCGCGACCGAGGTGTCTGAGCGCCACCGCCACCGCTTCGAGGTCAACCGCGCCTACGCGACGGCTCTGGAGGAGGTGGGCATGCACATCAGTGGCACCTCCCCCGACGGAAGTCTCGTGGAGTTCGTGGAGCTCGACCGTGCCCTGCACCCCTACTACGTCGCCACCCAGGCACACCCCGAGTTCAAGTCCCGCCCGACCCGCCCCCATCCGCTGTTCGCGGGCCTGGTGGGTGCGGCGCTGGCCATACAGGCGGAGCGTCTGGCCGCTGGCCTGGCACTGCGCGGCGAGGGCGAGCAGGACGAGGTCGAGGTGCGTTTCGAGGGAGGTGAGGACGCATGATGACCCGACGCGAGGTCGATCCCGCAGAGCTCGTGGACCGCAAGGCCACGCGTGAGGTCGTCTCCCACTCGCAGATCTGGCAGGGGCGTGTCTTCGACCTCGACGAGGACCGCGTCCGGGTGTGCCCGGAGGAAGAACCCGTGGTGCGTCAGTACCTCGCCCATCCCGGCGCCGTGGGAATCGTGGTCCTGCGCGGGGAACCCGGCGCGGAGGAGATCCTCCTGGAACGTCAGTACCGCCATCCCGTGGGCGCCGAGCTGTGGGAGGTCCCTGCCGGACTCCTCGACATCGACGGGGAGGACCATGTGGTGGCCGCCCGCCGGGAGCTGCGTGAGGAGACCGACCTCGAGGCCGCGCGCTGGGACGTGCTGGTGGACTACTTCACCTCACCCGGTGGCTCCTCGGAGTCGATCCGGATCTACCTGGCACGGGACATCCGTCCCGCTGACTCCGCCTTTTCTCGTGAGGCGGAGGAGGCGGACATGCTGGAGACCTGGATGGACCTGGATCGCGCAGTGGACGCCGTCTTCGCCGGTCACTTCCACAACCCGACCACCGTCGTGGGGATCCTGGCCGCACACAGGGCCAGGGAACGCGATTGGGAGCCGCTGCGTCCCCTGGACGCACCCTGGATGCGCTGAGCATCGGAGCACGCCCTCCTGGCCACGATCCCCGGGTGCGGGTCCTGTGGCCGCAGGTGCTCCCCGCTCCTGCATCCGGGGCCCGCACCCCGGGGCGCACCCCGGCCTGACCACCGGGCCCCGCCGCCGCTCGACCCACGCGGCTCCCGCCCCCGCCCGGGTAGGGGGGCGCCCGCGGGGAAGCGCCCTCGGACACCTGCGGCGTTGGGGAAACCCCCCGGTGCCAAAAGGTCGTAGACTGGTGGCCGACAACGAGCTGGACTCGGAGGGGGGCACGCCATGGGGGAGAACGTCGATGCCGGTACGCGCACCCAGGTGCTCGACCTCATCGTGGAGAAGGGCCCGGTCACGGCCAGCGTCATCGCCCGCCAACTCGGTCTGACCACGGCCGCAGTGCGTCGTCACATCACCTCCCTGGAGGAGGCGGGGGAGATCGTCGAGCACGAGCCCGGTACGGTCGGCAAGCGGGGGCGCGGACGGCCTGCGCGCCACTACGTCGCCGGCCAGGGGGCACACGAGCTCCTGCCGGAGGGGTACTCCGAACTCGCTGTGAAGGCCTTGGGCTATCTCGGCCAGGTCGGTGGTGGGGAGGCGATCGACTCCTTCGCGGCAGCCCGCTCACGAGAGTTCGAACGCAGATATGCGCCCGTGGTCCGCGAGGCGGGGACGGACCTGCGGGTCCGCGCACAGGCCCTGGCCGACGCGCTCACCCAGGACGGGTACTCCGCCACGGTGCGCGACATCGGCGGGGGCAAGATCGCCATCCAGCTGTGCCAGGGGCACTGTCCGGTCCAGCAGGTGGCGGAGGACTTCCCCCAGTTGTGCGACGCGGAGACGCAGGCCTTCTCGCGTCTCCTCGGAGTCCATGTTCAAAGGCTCGCCACCCTCGCAGGTGGGGAGCACGTGTGCACGACCCACATCCCCGTGGGCATGCCCGTCATCCGTCCCGCTGCACGGACCGCGCTGCGCAAGTAGTCTCTCGCGCGGACCTGTCCGGTCCGGAGGAAAGGAAACCATGACCCAGTCACCACCCGTGCCCACCACCGAGGACCGGAGGCGTGCCGATGACGAGATCATCGAGTCGATCGGCGCCTACGAGTTCGGTTGGCACGACAACGACGACTACTCCCGCGATGTCCCCACCGGCATCAACGAGGACGTCGTGCGACGCATCTCCGCGCGCAAGAACGAGCCGGAGTGGATGCTGGCGCGGCGTCTGAAGGCCCTGGAGATCTTCGAGCGCAAGCCGATGCCGACCTGGGGACCCGATCTCTCGGGCATCGACTTCGACGCCTTCAAGTACTACGTCAGCCCCACCGACCACCAGGTCAAGGACTGGCAGGACCTGCCCTCCGACATCCGCGAGACCTATGACCGCCTCGGCATCCCCGAGGCGGAGAAGAACCGTCTCGTGGCCGGTGTTGCCGCCCAGTACGAGTCCGAGGTCGTCTACCAGCAGATCCAGGAGGACCTGGAGCGTCAGGGAGTCGTCTTCCTCGACACCGACACCGGTCTGCGCGAGTACCCCGAGATCTTCCAGGAGTACTTCGGCAAGTCGGTGCCCGCCGGCGACAACAAGTTCGCTGCGCTCAACACGGCTGCCTGGTCGGGTGGCTCCTTCGTCTACGTCCCCAAGGGCGTCCACGTGGAGATCCCCCTGCAGGCCTACTTCCGCATCAACACGGAGGCCATGGGCCAGTTCGAGCGCACGCTGATCGTCGCCGACGAGGGCTCCTACGTCCACTACGTCGAGGGCTGCACCGCCCCCATCTACGACACCAACTCCCTGCACGCGGCGGTGGTCGAGATCTTCGTGCGCAAGGACGCCCGCGTGCGCTACACGACGATCCAGAACTGGTCGACGAACGTGCTGAACCTCGTCACCCAGCGCTCCATCGTGGAGGAGGGGGGCACCATGGAGTGGATCGACGGCAACATGGGGTCGGCCATCACCATGAAGTACCCGGCCTGCTACCTCATGGGCGACCACGCCCGCGGGGAGACCCTCTCCATCGGCTTCGCCGGTCCCGGCCAGCACCAGGACACCGGCGCCAAGATGGTCCACATGGCTCCCCACACCTCCTCCTCGATCGTCTCGAAGTCGGTCTCGCGAGGCGGGGGCCGCACCTCCTACCGCGGTCTGGTCCAGGTCAACACGCGCGCCCGCCACTCCAAGTCCAATGTGCTCTGCGACGCCCTGCTGGTGGACCGCATGTCGCGCACCGACACCTACCCCTATGTGGACGTGCGCACCGACGACGTCGAGATGGGGCACGAGGCCACGGTCTCCAAGGTGTCCGAGGACCAGCTGTTCTACCTCATGAGCCGCGGGCTGGACGAGAACGAGGCCATGGCCACCATCGTGCGCGGTTTCGTCGAGCCCATCGCGAAGGAACTCCCCATGGAGTACGCCCTTGAGCTCAACCGCCTCATCGAACTCCAGATGGAAGGATCTGTCGGCTGACATGAGCATCGCCGAATCCATGGCAACACCCCATTCCCACGGCGCTGCGGAGGCGCCCTCGTCCCATGCCTCACGAGCGGACCGACCGACCTCCTTCTCCCTGGAGGACATCCCCACGCCCCGCGGGCGCGAGGAGGACTGGCGTTTCACGCCCATGCGGCGCATCGAGCGTCTCTTCGACCCCGCCACCTACGACGAGGGCGACGCCCCTGTGAGCGTCGACGCCCCCCAGGGCGTCACCGTCGAGCAGGTGGAACGTGGGGACGCTCGTCTGGGCACCGTGCTGGAGCCCGGGGACCGCACCGCCGTCGTGGCCTGGGATCGCTTCCAGACCTCCACGGTCGTCAGCGTTCCCGACGAGACCGTGCTGGACCGCCCGATCTTCCTCACCGTCGACGACGTGGAGGGCGTGCGCGCCCAGCACCTGCTCATCACCACGGGCAAGCTCTCCGAGGCCACCGTCATCCTGAGTCACCGCGGGGGAGGCGCACTCAACCAGACGGTCGAGATCTCGGCCGGGGACGGTGCGCACCTCACCGTGGTGTCCCTGCAGGAGTGGGACGATTCCGCGCTCCACGCCTCCAACCAGCGCATGTCGCTGGGGCGCGACGCGGTGCTGCGCCACATCGTCGTCTCCCTGGGCGGCGACCTGGTGAGGCTCTCCGCCGACACCGATTTCCGGGCCCCCGGCGGCCAGCTCACCATGCTGGGCCTCTACTTCGTGGACGCCGGCCAGCACCTCGAGCACCGGGTCTTCGTCGACCACTCCAAGCCCGACTGCTACTCGCGCGTCACCTACAAGGGTGCGCTGGAGGGGAAGGATGCCCACTCCGTGTGGATCGGCGACTGCCTGATCGGACAGGACGCGGACAACACGGACACCTATGAGCTCAACCGCAACCTGGTCCTCAGTGAGGGCGCCAAGGCGGACTCGGTGCCCAACCTGGAGATCGAGAACGGTGAGATCAAGGGTGCGGGGCATGCCTCGGCCACGGGTCGTTTCGACGATGAGCAGCTCTTCTACCTCATGAGCCGCGGCATCTCCGAGGCTGACGCCCGCAGGCTCGTCGTGCGCGGCTTCTTCGCGGAGCTCATCGAGCAGATCGGCGTCCCCGAGGTCGAGTCCCACCTCATGGAGTCCATCGAGAACGAGCTGGCCGCCCAGGCGCAACGCGACCGCGCCCTCGCGGCCTCCCGCTGACCTCGGCACACCACCCCCAGAACAGCAGCCCGGCGCACCGCGCCGGTGTGGAGAGAAAGAGCGATATGTCCACCCTGAACATCAAGGACCTGCACGTCAGCGTCGAGACCTCCGACGGGCCCAAGGAGATCCTCAAGGGCGTCAACCTGGAGATCAACTCCGGCGAGATCCATGCGATCATGGGCCCCAACGGCTCGGGCAAGTCCACCATGGCCTACGCCCTGGCGGGTCACCCCGCCTACGAGGTCACCGGAGGCGAGGCACTCCTGGACGGGCGAAACGTCCTGGACATGACTGTCGACGAGCGCGCCAAGGCTGGGCTCTTCCTGGCCATGCAGTACCCCGTGGAGGTCGCTGGCGTCTCCGTGTCGAACTTCCTGCGCACCGCGAAGACCGCCGTGGACGGGCACGCCCCGCAGATCCGCTCCTGGGTCAAGGACGTGCGCACCTCCATGGAGAACCTGCGCATGGATCCCGAGTTCGCCGAGCGTGACGTCAATGTCGGTTTCTCCGGCGGCGAGAAGAAGCGCCTCGAGATCCTCCAGATGGAGCTCCTCAAGCCGTCCTTCGCGATCCTGGACGAGACCGACTCCGGCCTGGACGTCGATGCCCTGCGCATCGTCTCCGAGGGCGTGAACCGCGTCCACGACCAGACCGACTGCGGCGTCATGCTGATCACCCACTACACGCGCATCCTGCGCTACATCCACCCCAGCCACGTCCACGTCTTCGTCGACGGCCACGTGGCGGCCCAGGGTGGACCCGAGCTGGCGGACCAGCTCGAGGAAGAGGGCTACGACAAGTACCTCGGGCTGTGAGTGCGACGATGACGACACATGGGCAGGGGGGCGACTTCACCGCCGCCGAGCTGGATGCCATCCGGCGGGACTTCCCGATCCTGGGACGAACAGGACGCGGAGGTCGGCCCATCGTCTACCTCGACTCCTCGGCGACCTCCCAGAAGCCCGATGTCGTCATCGACGCCGAAGCGGAGTTCTACCGGCGCCACAATGCGGCGGTCCACCGCGGTACCCACCTGTTGGGTGATGAGGCCACGGCCGCCTTCGAGGACACCCGGGGGAGGCTCGCCGCCTTCGTGGGTGGCGTGTCCGAGGAGATCGTGTGGACGAAGAATGCCACCGAGGCCATCAACCTGGTCGCCTACGCCATCGGCAATGCCTCGGCGGGCCGCGGCGGGGAGGAGGCGCGGCGACTGCGCATCGGCCCCGGTGACCGCATTGTCGTCACGCGTGCCGAGCACCACGCGAACCTGGTGCCGTGGCAGGAGCTGTGCGCGCGCACAGGCGCAGAGCTGGCATGGCTGGACCTCACCCCCGACGGGCGCATCGACCTGGACACCCTGGGGGTCATCACGGCCAACACCAGACTCGTGGCCTTCACCCATGTCTCGAACGTGACGGGTGCGATATCCCCGGTCGCCCCCATCGTCGCCGCCGCCCGCAATGTGGGCGCCCTCGTCCTGCTCGACACCTGCCAGTCGAGCGCGCATCTGCCCATCGACGTGGCGCAGTTGGGCGTGGACTTCGCGGTCTTCTCCTCCCACAAGATGCTCGGACCGACGGGGGTGGGCGCACTGTGGGGGCGGCGCGAGCTGCTGGAGGCAATGCCCCCCGTGCTCACCGGCGGTTCCATGATCGCCACCGTGTCCATGGAGGGGGCGGAGTACATGGAGCCACCCGAGCGTTTCGAGGCGGGCTCCCAGCCCGTCGCCCAGATCGCGGCGTGGTCGGTTGCACTGGACTACCTCTCGGAGTTGGGCATGGACCGCCTCGCGGCGCATGAGGACGTCATCACGCGTGCCCTGCTGGAGGGGATCTCCTCGGTGCCCGGGGTACGGGTTTTGGGCCCTTCGGAGGCCGTCGAGCGCATCGGCGTGGTGGCGTTCGCCGTGGATGGCATCCACCCCCACGACGTGGGACAGGTGCTGGACGCGGAGGATGTGGCGGTACGGGTCGGACACCACTGTGCGATTCCACTGCACACCTTCTTCGGTGTGAGATCCTCCGCCCGGGCGTCTGCGGCGCCGACGACTACCCTGGAGGAAGTCGACCGTCTGGTCGTGGCGCTCTCCCACGTGCGCTCCTACTTCGGAGGGAACTGATGTCGAGCCTCGAACAGCTCTACCAACAGGTGATACTCGACCACTCCCGTGAGCGTCACGGCGCGGGCGTCCTGGCCGAGGGGGTGGGGGCGCGCTCCCACCAGGTGAATCCCACCTGTGGTGACGAGGTCACCCTGGGCGTCTGCCTGGACGGGGACGGGAAGGTGTCCTCCCTGGTGTGGGACGGTGACGGCTGCTCGATCTCCCAGGCCTCGCTGTCCATGCTCAGTGATCTCGTGGACGGGCGGTCCACGCAGGACGTTGCACGCCTCTACGCGGCGATGGAGCAGATGATGCACTCACGTGGTCATGGTGTGCCCGAGGAGACATTGGACGAGCTGGGTGACGCGGCATCCCTGGAGGGGACCTCGCAGTTCCCCAACCGCATCAAGTGCGCATTGCTGGGGTGGTACGCCTTGCGTGATGCGCTGGCCAAACTCGGCACCGACATCGCAGGAGGAGACCACCGATGAGCAATCCCATGGCACAGAGCGGGCCCGTCGAGCAGCGTTTCGTCCCCGTCCCGCCACCGCCGGTGAGCGGTATGCCTGACCTGGATGAGCGTGGCACCGTGGCGGGTGCCGATGTGGCGGAGGCCCTCAAGGACGTCATCGACCCTGAACTGGGCATCAACATCGTCGACCTCGGACTGGTCTACGGGATCAGCATCGACCCGGAGGACAATGTCCAGCTGGACATGACCCTGACCTCGGCCGCCTGCCCGCTCACCGACGTCATCGAACGTCAGACGGACATGGTGCTCCAGGGCCTGGCCACCTCGGTGACTGTCAACTGGGTGTGGATGCCCGCCTGGGGGCCCGATCGCATCACCCCCGACGGCCGCGAACAGCTGCGCGCCAT
>JAKECL010000309.1 GCA_030460725.1 Propionibacterium sp. | reverse complement strand
GCGTGGACGATGCTCGCCAAGCTGCGGGCCGTGCTGTCCCAGAACGGTCTGGAACCGTTGACGGGGCGCGTCGAGGTCGACGAGACGTTCATCGGCGGCGTCAGATCAGGCAAGCCCGGTCGCGGCGCAGCAGGCAAGGTGCTGGTCGCGGGCGGTGTCGAGATCACCGAGAACGGGTGGGGCCGGGCCCGCATGGCCATCATCGAGGATGCGTCGGCGGCGTCGTTGCGCGGATTCATCACCGCCAACATCGCTGTCGGCTCCACGATCGTGTCCGACGTGTGGAAGGGGTACCCGCCCGCGATGGACGGGTACGACCACGAGCCGTTGAACGTGGCTGCATCCGGTTCGCCGGCGCACGAGGCGCTCCCCGCCATCCATCGCATCTTCTCGCTGGTGAGACGTCTCCTGGAGGGCACCTACCAAGGTGGTGGCTCACACGAACACTTGCAGGAGTACCTCGATGAGTACGTGTTCCGCTTCAACCGGCGCCATACACGCGACCGTGGCCTGGTCTTCATGCGGCTCCTGCAACGCGCCGTCGCGTCGGGGCCCGTCAGCTACCGTGCGCTCGTGCGCATCGCACGGCCGAAAGCGACTCGCCCTGCCGGCGCGCAAGCCCAGACCCGCTGCCGCCCCGGGACGCTCGACGTCGAGACCCTCGACCCTC
Organism: Propionibacterium sp.; assembly: GCA_030460725.1. Classification (GTDB taxonomy): domain Bacteria; phylum Actinomycetota; class Actinomycetes; order Actinomycetales; family Actinomycetaceae; genus Pauljensenia. The sequence goes on along the minus strand of JAKECL010000309.1, from coordinate 2,517 downwards.
CCCGGCAACGCGCCCGGCCGACGTGACGACGATGTCGACGAACACACTGCGACCACTCGTGAGCATCCGACCCCGTTGGCACCAAGATGGATACCCCTTTGAGGTGAGTCTGGTGGTGTCCACCCACGTCACTGCGGACGTGATCGGAGGGGCCTTCGACCATGTGGTCGTGCTGCACCGGGGCGCGGTGCTGTGGCAGGGCAGTACGGAGGCGTTCGTCGACCTGGCTCCGCCCACAGGCGGACAGGGCGAGCGCGGTGACGTGGCCTTCACGCGTCTTCTGGAGGGATCGTGAGCAGGATCAGGGAGAGGTGGTGGGGGCCGGAGCGCAGGAGCATGGCCCTGGTGGGTGGCCCTCTCATCCTCCTCATGGTCATCCTGGATGTCCTGGTCCAGCCCCAGACGCTGCGCGCCGCCGCTGAGGGCTACTGGAACTCGGTGGCCGAGACCGCCAACTCGACGATCTGGCTGGTGTGCCAGCTGGCTGCGGCGATCGCCGCATGGGACATCGCGACGCTGCGGGTGGCGGGCGTGCTCCGACATCCCTGCACGCGCCCTGCCACCGCGATCATGGGCCGCAGCCTCGTGTCGGCGTTGGTCAGTGGTCTGCTCGGTCTGGCCCTGTCCTGGGTCCTCGTCCTTCCCCGGGCAGTCGGGGGACCCACCGGGGTCGACCTGGTGATCCTGGCAGTGGCACCGCTCATCGTCGCGGCCTCCGTCCTGGTCGGGGGTGCTCTGTCGCTGGTCCTTCCGGCCCGCCTCGCACCGCCGGTGGTCCTGATCGGCACGTGGTGCTGGTTCGCGATGCCCCAGTCCTTCCAGCCCTTCTGGCTGCGACACCTCAACGGGTACGAGGGCGGGTGCTGCGACGCAGGTTCACAGGTCACCCTGCCAGCGGCGCTGGCTCCGGGCATGGTCGCTGTGGGTCTGGGAGCTCTGGCCGTCACCCTCGCCGCGTCCCGGATCGCCCTGTGGCATCGGGCCCCGACCGTGGTGGCGGTGGGCGCCCTCGTCACAGGGGTGCTGTGTGCGGGGGTGGGTCTGGGAGTTGCTGTCGCGATGGTCCAGGACTACGGGAACTACCCGGTGGTCGCCCGGACGGGCGCAACCGTGTGCTCGACGGACACCGAGGTCAGGGTGTGCGTGTGGCCGGAGCACGCACAGAACCTCCCCGCCATGCAGGAGGCGGTTCTGACCGCCAGGAGCCGGCTCGCTGCGGTGGGCTACCGGGTTCCGGACACGGCCTCCGAGTCCTCCCGTGACGGGACCCCCTGGAGGATCGTCGCATCCGCCGGGGCGACGGAGGACAGGGACCTCGCCCTCAACTCGGCCGTGTCCGGTCTGGCGAACACCTGGGTGGGGGAAGGTCTGCTCCAGGACTGCGACAGCCCCGAGGTCCAGGATGCGTAGCCGGACCACTTCGCGGCCGCCGACTGGCTGGCGACCGCAGTCGGGCTCCCCACCGAGCCGACGGGAGAGGACCCCACCGTGCTGGCCGCTGCCCGCGCCCTGGCTGGCCTCCCGACCGACCAGCAGGCCACGTGGGTCGCCACTGCGATCACACGCATGCAGGCGGCATGCTCCGCCTCGGCCACGGTGTCCGGCGCGCCGTGACCCACCTGTGGTGGTGGCGCACCCGAGGAATGTGGCTGCAGCTGGTCCTGCTGACCGGTTGCTTCCTCCTCGTACTCGTCGTCCGCTCCGCGCGCGTGCAGGTACCGGGACTGTCTCCCATCGGGGCGAACCTGCCGATCGCCGCACTCGGGCCACTGCCCCTGGTCGAGGTGATGGCCATCCGCATGGGGGCGACCGCGCAACAGGAGGTGACCGCCGTGCGCCGCATGTGGCGCTACGACCTCACGGCGTTCGCACTCATCGCGGCGATCGCGGCCGCGGCAGGCGCCCTGATGATCCCGCTGGTCGGGGGCGTGGGTCTGGAGACGGCCAGGACCCTGGTCGGACTCGGAGCCCTGGGGGTCCTCGCCTCCCGCCTCGCCGGGCGCCGGGTCGGTGCCGCTGTGCCCGCCCTCTTCCTCTTCATCAGTCTCGCGGCGGGAGGGCCGGAGAGCTGGTGGCAGTTCCCCCTGGCGGGAGCGCACTCGATGGGCGCGACCCTGCTGGTCGGGGCCCTGTGTCTCGCCCTCGCGCTCTCGCACGTGTCGCAGCACGTGCGTGCTCATGGTGGTGACGCGTAGCGCCAGGAACATCCGGCTCCGGGAAGCGCCAGCACCACTCGGGCATGATGGACCCATGTCCGACGCCCCCACCGCCGACCTGCGGGTCACCGCCGCACTGACCGTGCCCGCTGCGGAACTGTCGTGGCGGTTCTCCCGCTCCTCGGGCCCCGGCGGCCAGGGGGTCAACACCACCGACTCCCGCGTGGAACTCATCTGGGACATCGCGTCCTCCCAGGTCCTCAGCGAGTCGCAGCGCGCGCGCCTCCTGGAGCGCCTCGATACCCGGCTGGTGCACGGCGTGGTCACCGTGGTGGCCTCCGAGCACCGCGCCCAGCTGCAC
>JAKECL010000308.1 GCA_030460725.1 Propionibacterium sp. | reverse complement strand
CGGACTCATAATCCGTCGGTCCCGGGTTCAAGCCCCGGTCGGGGCACCAGTGTTCACGGCAGGCCCATGGGGGAGCCCAGAAGATGGGGAACACCCGGATCTGCCCGTGCGCCGATGCGCCGGATCCGGAAGGAGCACCCATGGCTGTCACCGCGGTGGCCACCGAGCAGCGGTGGCTGGGGGGCGGCGATGTCGACGTCCGGGTCCGCCTGCGCAATACGGGGCTGCGTCCTGTGCGGGTGCAGTTCCTCAGTGTCCTGGCACGGGGCTCAATCGACTCCTTCGGCGGTCTGGCAACCTCGATGGATGCCGATCGCAATGGCGACCCCTTCGACCCGGATCTTCTGTGCACGCAGCACTGGTTGCCCTGGCGATCCTCCGCCACCCACACCGTGCGCATCCATCGTGCAGGCGTCCTTCCCGAGTCCCTGCTGGTCGTGGCCGAAGTCGACGGAGAACGCGAGGTCCTCGACGTCGACCTCTCCCGTCTCTCCTCTGCGAGGTGAGGACACCCCGCGGAAGACGAGCACCACTGGTCCCCCGAGGGAAACCTAGACTCATACGATGGCCACGATCGGAGCTGTCATCACCGCCTTCAACCAGGGGAACATGGTGGAGGAAGCGGTGTCCTCCGTGCGCGCCCAGACCCGCAGACCCGACCGGATCGTCGTGGTGGACGACGGTTCCCGGGACCCGTACTCGCTCCAGGTCCTCGCGCGCCTGGAGAGTGCCTCCGACGTGGAGGTCATCCACCAGCCCAATGCCGGGGTGTCTGCGGCGCGCAACCGGGGTATCGGGCACTGCCCCTGTGATCTGGTACTGGTCCTGGACGGGGATGACCGCATCCTCCCGACCTTCCTGGAGACAACCTCGGCATGCCTCGACCGGGACCCCGAAGCCCTGGGCGCCTCCAGCTGGATGCGGATGTTCGGTCTCGCCCACGCCCTGGTGCGTCCCCCCGGCGGCCCGGTGACAGCCTTCCTGGCCCGCAATGCCTGCCCGGCCGCAGTGCTCCTGCGCCGCAGTGCCTGGGTGCGTGCCGGGGGCTATGCGGAGGCTCTGCGCCAGGGCTTCGAGGACTGGGACTTCTTTCTCTCCCTCCTTGAGGAGGGCGGTCACATCTCCATCGTGCCCGAGGCACTCATCGAGTACCGCACGAGCCCGGTCTCGGCGAATGTCACCAGCATGGACCGTCGTGGCGAGCTGGTGGCCACGCTGGTTGAGCGCCACCGCGACCTCTACCAGCGTCACCTCAGCGAGACCGTCGTCGCAGCGGACGCGGTCTCCAGCGCACACCTGCGCGCCTGGGAGGAACTCGCCGTGCAGCAGAAGGACCTGGACCTGGCCGAGGCCTCCTTCGGTGACGGCGGGATGGCCGCGGTGGTGCGAATCGAGTCCGCCAGGGCGCAGCCCCCCTGCGAGTGAGACGCGACTCGCGTGTCCTCTCAGCCACGGGCATCTGCTCCCACCACCGTCCCCGAGGACACCGCGTCCAGCGCCCGGCGCAGGTCGCGCACCAGGTCCTCCACGCCCTCGATCCCCACCGAGAGGCGCACCAGGTCCTCGGGCACCTCCAGACTCGTGCCCTTCACCGAGGAGTGCGTCATGGCGGCGGGCACCTCGATGAGGGACTCCACACCGCCGAGCGACTCCGCCAGGGTGAACAGGCGCGTGGAGGCCGCGAGTTCGCGGGCCGCGGCACCACCCGCGCGCAGGCGGATCGAGACCATGCCCCCGAAGGCGCGCATCTGTCGCGCCGCCACCTCGTGCCCGCGGTGCGTGGGCAGTCCCGGGTAGAGGACCTGGGTGATCCGCTCGTCACCGGAGAGGGCCTCGGCAAGAACTGCGGCATTGTCGCTGTGACGCTCGACGCGCACGGCCAGGGTCTTGAGTCCGCGCAGGGTGAGCCAGGCGTCGAAGGGTGAGGAGACGGCGCCAGCCGCGTTCTGCAGCCACCCGAGTTGCTCGGTGAAGCGCTCGTCGCCGACGACGACGGCACCCCCCACCACATCGGAGTGCCCCCCGATGTACTTGGTCGTGGAGTGCACCACCACGTCGGCCCCCAGGGCCAGGGGGTTCTGCAGCCAGGGCGTGGCGAAGGTGTTGTCGACGACCAGGAGGGCGCCGTGACGGTGGGCGACCTCGGCGGCAGCACGGATGTCGGTGATGCCCAGCAGCGGGTTCGAGGGCGTCTCCACCCACACGACCCTCGGCTGGTCGCGGATCACGGCAGCCTCCAGAGCCACCAGGTCGGTCGTGTCCACGGCCGAGTTCGTCACGCCCCACGCCCCCAGGACGGAGTTGATGAGGCGGTGGGTGCCTCCGTAGGCATCATTGCCCAGCAGGACGTGGTCGCCGGGTCGCGTGATCGTGCGCAACAAGGTGTCCTCCGCGGCCAGACCGGAGGCGAAGGAGAAGGCACGTGTACCGCCCTCGACGGAGGCCAGTGCCTCCTGCAGCGCGTCGCGGGTGGGGTTGCCGGAGCGGGAGTACTCATATCCCCGGCGCAGGCCTCCGACCCCGTCCTGTGCGAAGGTCGAGGTCAGGTACAGCGGAGTCACCACGGCGCCGGTGGTGCCGTCAGGGTCCTGGCCTGCGTGGATGGCGCGCGTCTGGAAGGCATCACCCGTGGGCGTGGGGCTGGTGGTCCCCTCCGGTTCGCTTGTCCCGCCCTCGCGGCTGGCGCCCTCGTCGATGCCCAGCGCGCCGGGGCCGCGCCGCGGGACGGAACCGCTGCTCCCCTCCCCCGCCTCGCCCAGGTCGCCGATGACCTGCCGGGCCTGCGGGGTCAGCCACGTCGGGGACGAGGGCGGCTCCGCGAAGCCGTGTCCCGCCATCCATTCATCATTGAAGACCTTGTCCATGTAGCCACGTCCCGAGTCGGGCATGAGGACGACGACCACGGCGTCCTCGGGCAGCTCGCGTGCCACCCGGAGCGCGGCGACAGTGGCCATACCGGAGGACCCACCCACCAGGATCCCCTCTTCGCGGGCCAGGCGGCGTGTCATGGCGAAGGACTCCGCATCGCTGACCTGTTCGAGGTGGTCGGGGACCGACGGGTCGAAGGCGCCCGGCCAGAAGTCCTCCCCCACGCCCTCCACGAAGTAGCCATGGACTGGGCCACCGGAGTAGACGGAGCCCACCGGGTCCGCGCCGCTGACCCGGCCCCCTCCCCCCGCGGCCACCCTGAGGAA
>JAKECL010000307.1 GCA_030460725.1 Propionibacterium sp. | reverse complement strand
CCATGAAGGGACCGGTGATGAAGCAGTGGTCGAGGACCGACCTTGCTCCGGAGCGCCTCTGGTTTGATGCCGATCTCGCGCTCAAACAGGCCAGAGCGCACACAGCCGTGCAGAAGCTCATCTCGGGTGACCCCTTGGAGACGGATGACCTCATCGCCTTTGGTAGGCTCAACAGCTTCTGCTTCCTCATGAGATATGAGCCAATGGTCATGTTGGCCACCGATCCCATGCCGAACCCGGCTCTGGCCGAGATTCTCCGGTTCTCCTCTGAGAAGGGAGAACAGGAGGAGTGAACGTTGGTTCGTGCGAGGGTGTCGGCTGACGGTCCTCCGCCGGCCGAGGTTCAGAGGCCGTTCCTCAGGGTGTGCGTAGGACGGTGACGGGGTCCCGGTGGGCGGCCCACGCAGCGGGTGGGATGGTGGCCACGAGCGCCACGAGTGTGGTGAGGATGGTGACGGCCGCGGTGAAGTCCGCAGGTGGTGCGACGCCGCGTGTGGTGGACCAGATGAGTGCCCCTGCGCCACCGAGCAGGGCTCCGAGGAGGGCGGGTGCGGTCGTGCGCAGGGTGGTGAGAGTGGTCAGGGCGCTGCGCGTGATGCCCAGGGCGCGCCGCCTCCCGAGATCCTTGCGGTGCAGGAGGACATCGGTGAGGGAGACGATGGCCACGAAGAAGGCTCCTGCTCCCAGAATGAGGAGGAGGGTGGCACGGTTCCCGGCCGCGATCTGGCCGGTGAGGAGCTGACTGGTCATGGCGATCCCTTGGGGGGAGTCGACCTGGATCTGGGTGGGGTCCGAGGTGCCGATCATGGCGAGGATGGCCCGTTGGGTGGCTGGCACGTGCGCGATGTCGTCGATGATGACGCGCAGTTGCCGGTAGTCGGTGTCGGGTCCGGCCTGGATGATCACGCCGGCGTCGAGGTCCTCGAACCCGGGAGCGGTGGTCCCCTCGGCGACGAGGGGGTACTGCAGGATCTGGTCGGACTGGACCCAGCCTGCCGGTGTGCCCAGGCGCAGCGTGTCCATCACAGTGGCCGAGGTGATTCCCTCCCCGGCCTGGGGGGCGCGCCCGCGGGTGAGGTGGGTGACGAGGGCGGGGTCGGAGACCTCCCAGGCGGGGACCTTCTGGGAGCCCGGGATGGCGCCATTGGAGACATCGAGTGGTGTGGACAGGGCGACGGCCTGCTCCACTCCGGAAGTGTCGCGCACCAGGGCGAGCAGAGCAGGGGTGATGAGCCCCTGTCCGAGGGAATCGGTGACGGTGAGGGCCCGGGCTCCTGCCAGGTCGAGTTGCTCGCGGATGTCGCGGTCCCGGGCAGCGGCCTGGCCGACCGTGGTCAGGGCCGACACGCTCATCGCGGCGGTGACGAGCACGATGAGGGCGGAGGGGATTTTCTGTGCCCAGGCGGAGCGCAGGGCCTCACCCAGCAGGGACCAGGGGCTCACAGGGCCACCACCTCGTCAGCGTGTTCGAGGACGAAGGGATCGTGGGTGGCGATGATGACGGTGCACCCCGAGCGCGCTGTCGAACTGAGGGCCTCCAGGACCGCCTCGGCATTGGAGCGGTCGAGATTGCCGGTGGGCTCATCGGCCAGCACCACGCCCGGATCGACCAGGAGGGCTCGGCACACCGCCACGCGCTGGGCCTGTCCGCCGGAGATCTGGATGGGTGTGGAGCGGGCGTGCTCACCCAGCCCGAACTGGTCCAGCAGTTCCAGGCCACGTTCGCGCCAGTGCCCCTGAGGGCCATCGGCGTACAGGCCCGGTTCGCACACGCACTCCCAGAGGGTGCGGGTGGGGTCCAGTTGGGAGTCCTGGAACACGAATCCCAGCCGTGTGGCACGCAGGTGCGAGCGCTGTGCGTCGGGGGCGGCGCCCACGTCGCGCCCATCGAGGATGACCCTCCCACCCCCGGGTGTCAGCATGAGACCGAGCACGTACAGGAGCGTGGACTTCCCGCGTCCCGATGCGCCGGTCAACGCGGTCACCGCACCCGGGGCGAAGGCATGGGTGAGGTGGTCGAACAGTTCCGGGGTGTCCCTGCGGTAGCGGAAGGTGAGGTCCTCGACCTCGAGTGCGGTGTCCATGTCACTGCCCTGACTGGGTTCCGGACTGGTCTCCTGTGGAGGGCCCCGTCGAGGTACCGGACTCGCCGCCCTCCCCGGTGGAGGTGTCCGCGACGGTCTGGGCGGTGGAGGCGAAGACCTGGACGACCTCCCCCGCGGAGAGGCCCTTGACCACGGCGAGACCATCCAAGGAGGCCAGGACCGTCACCTCACGGTCCGCCACCGTCCCATCGGCCCCCACCACGCTCACGCTGACCGTGCCATCGGGCTGGGTGCGCAGCGCCGCCACCGGCACGGCCGGCCCCTTCTGGGGAGCGACCACCTGGACCTTGGCGGCCAGGTAGGACTTCTCGGTCCTGGGCAGCACCGCGCACTCCCCGCCACACACCACCCCGCCATCGGGGGCCGTCAGGGTGAGGTTCACACTCCCCTGGGCGTCATCACGCTGGGACCCCGAGATCACCGCCGGCCACACCTGGTCCTCGTAGGTGACCTCCACGCTCGACGTGGAGGGAATCGCCCGCGCCTGGGCCTCATTGACCTCAAGGGTGAACGAGGGCGATCCAGCAGCCTGGGAGACCACATCCTCATCACCCTGGAGCACCAATCCGGGCCGGGCAACCGCGGAGTCCACGAACAACGACGCCGGAAGATCCTCCACCGCCACCAACTCCCCCAACGTCACCTGACCACTCTGGGTGGTCCCCAGGTCCTTCTGCCACGCCTTCACCGCAGACTCGGTCCAGGAGTCGAACACCTCATCCACTGTCCCCAAGTACCCCAGGTCGACCAAGGCCTGCTCCAGTTGGGCCACGTCCGCCCCCCGCTCACCCACCACCAGATCCCGGTAGAACGGGGTCGAGCCCTTCACCACACGCACCGGCGTCCCCGCCACCGCATACAGGACATCCCCCTGGTGGAACTCCGCGGCATCACTGACCGTCGTGACGACTCCCGCCAGAATGTTCGCAGCCAAGGGCACCCGCTCCTGGGTCACCGTCACATTGAGGGTGAACGCTCGCCCAATCTCCTGCTCACTCACCGTCACCGTCACCAGCTGGTCCGACTGCGCCTCCTCCGCGGATCCACCCACCGCCACCACGCGGCCCGCCCAGAAGGCAACACCCAGCATGACGACC
>JAKECL010000306.1 GCA_030460725.1 Propionibacterium sp. | reverse complement strand
TCACACCCGCACCCGCACCCACACCCACACCCACCGCCCAGACCCTCGCGGACGCCTCCTTCGCCCCCACCTACGACCGCAGCCGGATCACCACCGGCATCGTCCACTTCGGGCTCGGCAACTTCCACCGCGCCCACCAGGCCATGTACCTCGACCGTCTCATGAGTCGCGGCGAGGCCCTGGACTGGGGGATCTGTGGGGTGGGGGTGATGCCCCAGGATGCGCGGATGCGCGATGTCATGGAGGCCCAGGGCGGTCTCTACACCCTGGTCCTCAAGTACTCCGACGGCTCCCTGGAACCCCGTGTGATCGGCTCGATCCACGACTACCTCTTCGCCCCCGACGACCCCGGCGCCGTGCTGGACGTCATGACGGCGCCCACCACCCGCATCGTGTCGCTGACCGTGACCGAGGGCGGATACAACATCGACGACGAGACCGGGCGCTTCCGCGCCGGTGCCCCCGGCGCCCTGCACGACGCCCACGACTCCGCTGCCCCGCAGACCACCTTCGGGTTCATCGTGGAGGCACTGCGCCGCCGCCGCGCGGCCGGCGTCGCCCCCTTCACGGTCATGTCCTGCGACAACCTGCCCGGCAACGGCAACATCGCCCGCACCGCGGTGGTCTCACAGGCCCGCATCGCCGACCCCGGGCTCGCCGACTGGATCGACCACGAGGTGTCCTTCCCGAATTGCATGGTCGACCGCATCACGCCTGTCACCACTGCAGACGACGTGGAGATGGTCCGCGAGCACTACGGCATCGAGGACGCCTGGCCCGTGACCTGTGAGCCCTTCGTGCAGTGGGTGCTGGAGGACCACTTCACCCTGGGTCGCCCCGCCTGGGAGGAGGTCGGCGTCCAGATGGTCCAGGACGTCGTGCCCTACGAGCTCATGAAGCTCCGCCTGCTCAACGCCTCCCACCAGTCGCTCGCCCACTGGGGGCGTCTGCTTCCCCTGGAGTTGGCCGATGTGGCTGCCTCGGACCCCGACATCGCGGCCCTGACCCGCGCCTACCTGGAGCGCGAGGCACTGCCCACCCTGCGCCCCGTCCCCGGCATCGACCTTCCCGCCTACGTGGACACCCTCTTCGAACGCTTCACGAACCCCGCCATCGCCGACACCCTGGCCCGCCTCGCCCAGGACGCCTCGGACCGCATGCCGAAGTTCGTGCTCCCCACGGTGCGCGACAACCTCGCGGCCGGGCGCCCCGTCACCCTGGGAGCCGCGATGGTGGCGGCGTGGGCCCTGGGGGACGAGGGTGCCGCGGAGGACGGCTCCGCCATCGTGCTCGATGACAAGCGGGGTGAAGAGCTTGCCGCCGCTGCGCGGCGACAGGCGGCGGGCGATGACCTCGCCTTCATCTCCGACGAGGTCGTCTTCGGCAGCCTCTCCCGGGAGCCGGTCTTCGTCGAGGCCTTCACCCGGGCACTCCACGGCATCCGCGAACGCGGCGCGCGGGCGGTCATGCAGGAGTTGGTCGCCGAAGCCTGAGTCAGGCCCTCAAGGACAGACGTCGCGGGCCGCCCTCGTCGTGGGGGATGCGGGCCGCCCGCCCACACGATCGGCAGCCAGGGCGGCGCACCTCCCGACCACGGGAGTGGCCGAGCCGCGGGCTCCGATGCCTCCACCCACCCCGGCGCCGGACTCAGAAGCTCCCGGCGCGCACGGCGTCCAGGGCCTGGACCAGTCGCGGCTGGTGGAAGGTGAACCCGTCGCGCAACAGACGGTCGGGCACCACGCGCTGTCCTGCGCGCACGACCTCACGGACCATGTCCGGGCCCAGCAGTGGTACCAGTGCAGCACTGGGAAGCATGAGCCGACAGGGCCTGTTCAAGGAGGCGGCGTAGGTGCGGGCGAACTCCCTCTGGTGCACCGCACCCGGCGCGGTGACGTTGACGGGGCCCTCCAGGGCGGATTCCAGGAGGAGGTGGCGCATGGCCCGGACGTGGTCCTCGCGGGAGATCCAGGACAGCCACTGCTCCCCGGAGTCGATGGGCCCTCCGAGTCCCGCCAGGTAGAGGGGCCGCTGCACCTGGAGGAAGCCTCCGTGGGAGGAGAGGACGATTCCCGTACGCAGGCTCACCACGCGCACGCCTACCGCCTGCGCCGGCTGTGCCGCCGCTTCCGTCAGACGGCACACGCGGGCCAGGAAGTCGTCGCCGGTCGAGGCGCCCTCGTCGAGGACCTCGTCACCGCGCTCCGCCCCGTACACGCCCACGGCGGAGGGGACCAGCAGCGTGCGCGGAGCCCTGCGCCTCGGGGAGTCAGCCAGGGCACGGGCGAGCGTACGGGTGCCTTCGACCCGACTGGTGAGGATGGCACGGCGGTAGGAACTGGTCCAGGGTCTGTTGCCAATGCCGGCACCCGCCAGATTGACCACGGCGTCGACATCGTCCAGTCCGGGTCCGGCGATGACGCGGGACATGGGGTCCCAGGGGCGTTCGTCCTCTCCCCGGGCCTCGTGTCGGACCAGGCGGATGACCTCATGGCCGTCCTCGGTCAGTGATGTCCCCAGTGCCGTGCCCAGGAGCCCGCTGCTTCCGGCGATCGCGATCCTCATGCGGCAAGCCTAGTGGGACCTGCGCCACACCTCTCGACGAAGCGGCTGGCCCCGGTCGGACGGAACGTGGGAGGCGCACCGCCCCGCCGATCCGGCGCGACCCCGACCGCGCCCTCACCGCGTGTCCGCACGGGGTCCCTGGGCACCCCGGTTCCTCAGGTGAGGATGCGCAGGTCCGCCAACCCCTGTGGTCGGTGCCGTGCCACGTGGTCGCGCTCCTGTGCCGCCCACATGTCCCACCAGGGGCGGTAGGCCTCCCCGTCCCGGTCCATGGCGCGACGGTGTCGCACCTCGGCGCCCGCATCCACCCACAGCCGCAGGTCGGCCACGGCCGCAGTCACAGCGGTGAGCGAGCCGGAACCCTCGACCACCAGGGGGGTCCCCCAGGTCGGGGCGACGGACTCCTGGACCCGGTTGCGGTCCCAGTCCCACCGTGGCCAGGCACGACGTCTCCCGGTCAGGAGCTCCTCGGTGATACGCGTCCCCGCGCTCAGGCCTGCCCATCCCGGGTACCAGGAGTCCAGGTGCAGGACCTGGACCCCGGGGCACCCGGCGGTGTCGAGTGCGCGGGCCATGCGGCGCGCCAGCTCCGACTTCCCCGATCCCGATCGCCCGTCTACCAGGATGACCGGTGCGGGCCAGCGCCCA
>JAKECL010000305.1 GCA_030460725.1 Propionibacterium sp. | reverse complement strand
GCTGCCCGTGAGGTCGGTGTCAGTCGTTGCGGGGTGGTACCCGGGTGGGGTCTCCGGGCCAGTTGGAACCCACCCCGGAGACCAGCGCCTGGCCATGCACACGGTCGTGAACGCTCGGATCGGCACTTCCTCGCTCTGCTGCGATCCCGAGGAGGCCCCGTCGATGCCGAGCACTTCGCCCGGGAAGCCGATGGCCTTGCACGCGACGATGCCCGACCGCGGGATCCCGGTCGGGCATCGTGTCGTGAACTGGCGAGGACGAACGGCCGTCAGATGTACCGGGGACCCCAGGACAGCGTCTGGTCCCGGGTCCCTCGTGTGTGTTCGCGGTGCGGGGCAGCCTGGAGGCGCCTCACACTGCTGTGATCACGCCTCGGGAGTGGGCTGCTCGGATCCCTTGTCAGCCTCGTCCGGGGTGTCGGCCTCGTCCGCCTTCTCCACGGGGACATCGGGGACGGGGTTCTCGGTCTCCAGGTCTGCCCAGTACTCCTCGGCCCACGGATCCTCAATGGGCTGGCTGCGGCGCCAGAGCAGGTATCCCAGCCCGGCGGCGGAGACACCCAGCGCGGTCCAGCCGAACGCCTTCGCCACGCGGTGGCGCTTGCGGGTGGAGACGGTGGGAGTGGTGAGTGCACGTGTGGAGGCCTCGCGGACCAGACGTGCCCGCTCGGCCAGATCGGCATCCGTGGTGGCAGCGGCGGAAGCATCGGCCACAGCCTTGTTGATGCGCGGGAGGTAGTCGTCCACGACCCTGCCGTGCACATCGTCGAGGAAGGGCTTGGCCTGGTCGGCGGCCTCCTGGGCGCGTGCAGCGGCCTCGGAGATCACCGGCGTGGCCTTCTCGACCGTCTTCTCCCAGGAGTGCTGGACATGGGGCGCGGCCCATCCGATGCCCTGACCAGCGAGGTCGGCGGCGCGCTCGGCTGCCCGCCCGGCCTGCTCCGTGACCACGTCACGCAGGACCATCGCATCAGCCTTCAGCTGTTCGGGATCGATTCTCTGGGTCTTGACCATGGTGCCTCCGCAGTCGTGGGAACCTCTTCGCACCCCTCCGGGCGCGACGCTTGTCACCATTGTGCACCGATCCCCTGTGAGGTGCAGCCCATCGGTGCCCCACGGGCGGGCCGAAGACGTGCCGTGAGGGCGCGCATCTGGGACGATGGGGGGCATGGAAGCCACACTGCACACCACCATGGGTGACATTGTCGTCGAGCTCTTTCCCGACCACGCACCCAACACCGTCAAGAACTTCGTCGAGCTGGCCCGCGGGGAGCGGGAATGGACGCACCCGGCCACCGGACAGAAGACCACCGCGCCCCTGTACGACGGGGTCATCTTCCACCGCGTGATCCCCGGGTTCATGATCCAGGGCGGCGACCCCCTGGGGCAGGGCGTGGGCGGACCCGGCTATGAGTTCAACGACGAGATCCACCCCGAGCTCACCTTCACCGAGCCCTACGTCCTGGCCATGGCCAATGCCGGCAAGCGCAACGGTCACGGCACCAACGGGTCCCAGTTCTTCATCACTGTGGCCCCCACTCCCTGGCTGCAGGCCAAGCACACGATCTTCGGCAAGGTCACCGACCAGGCATCCAAGGACGTCGTCGACGCGATCGCGGCCGTGCCCACCGGGCGCAACGACAAGCCGGTCACCGACGTCACGATCACCTCGGTCGACGTCACCGACTGAGGGAGACACGGCACACCCGCGGGGATCCGCACGGGTGGCGTGTCCACGAGACGACCGTCAGCGGACGGACGAAGGAGGTGGGGGCCATGAACGGCGTCCCCCAGTACGGCCAGCGGTCCGAGGCCGCTGCCGCCCCGGAGTGTCCCCGGCACCCCGGGGTGCGCGCGGTCGACTACTGCAAGCGCTGCAACCGCCCCATGTGCACGCAGTGTGCGATCCCCACGGAGGTCCGCTCCATCTGTGTGGACTGCGCGAAGCGGGTGCGACGCCGTGTGTCCACGGCCTCCCCGGTGGTCACCCTGGGTCTGATCGCCGCCTGTGTCGCTCTGTACGTGGTCGGCTGGGTCTCCCCTGCCGCCGAGCGCGCCTTCGTCTTCGCTCCGGTCCTGGGGTACTTCGAGCCGTGGCGGTTCCTCACCACCGCCTTCCTCCACGCCTCCCTGTGGCACATCGGCTTCAACATGCTGGCCCTGTACTGGGTGGGACGCTCCCTGGAGGGGGTCATGGGGCATTGGCGTTTCGCGGTGCTCTACGGGCTCAGTGCGGTGGGTGGGACGCTCGCCGTCCTCCTGTGGTGTTTCGTGGAGCCCTCCACCTGGCAGACAGCCACGGTGGGCGCCTCCGGTGCGGTGTTCGGCCTCTTCGCTGCCGTCTTCGTCCTCCAACGCCTCAGTGGTGCGGACACGACGTCGGTCCTCGTCCTGCTGGGCATCAACCTGGTCTACGGCTTCATCACCCCCGGCATCTCCTGGCAGGCCCATGTGGGTGGCCTGCTCACCGGACTGGTGGTCTCCTGGGTGTTCACCCGGCTGGCCCGTCCCCGGCGTGGAGCGACGGAGCGGGCCCAGGAACGTACGGCCGTCCTGGCCAGCGTGGGTATGGCGGTGGTGCTGGCGGCGTTGGTCACCGGCACCTATGCCCTCCTCCTCTCCTGACGAGGGCGACGCACACCTGAAACACACCCGTGTGGTTTTCCCCAGCTGTGGATGGAGCTGTGGACAAACGGGGGACGAGGTGTGGACAGGAGGCGGGGGATCTGTGGACGGAACCGTCTGCGGCTGTGGACCGACGACGGAGGGGCCGCCCGGATGCCCGGGCGACCCCTCCGGGGAAGTCAGGTGCGCGCGCTCAGCGCCACCGCAGGGTCATGAGGAACCCGATCATCATGACGACGATCCCGATGACGATGTTCCACCAGTCGATCCCGGGAATCGGGAACTTGCCTCCGGAGATGTAGTAGACCATCAGCCACAGCAGGCCCAGCACCATCAAGGTGATGAAGGCGGGGGCCCACCACGACGGGCTCAGCGGGATCCCGTCGGTCCAGGACTTGATGTCGGTGTCGTCGGAGGCGTCCACGCCGCCCTTCTTGCGCTTCTTGGACTCGGCCACTGGGCACTCCTGCACGGATCATCGGGCATCCTGCCCGGGGGACACCGCATGGGTGCGGTGATTGCGGTCCTAGCGTAGTCTCGGAGTCGATCTCGGCCAAAGCGTCACAGGTCCTGGAACCATGGAGGGGTGCAGATGGGGAGTGAACCCGCGGACC
>JAKECL010000304.1 GCA_030460725.1 Propionibacterium sp. | reverse complement strand
CGCCCGGCGGTCGGCCACTGGGCGGACCGGACCTCCCCGCAGATGCCCTGACAGTAGGATCGACCTGCTCCCGCGGACACGACGCGGGTGCCCGTGCGACACCGCGCACCACCACGTGACACCAGGAGGTCCTGTGCCCCAACCGGAACGCACCCTCGACATCGCTGTGCTCGGGGCGGGCACCGTCGGATCCCAGGTCATCAGGATCCTGCAGGAACAGGGTGAGGACCTCGCGGCGCGCGCAGGCGCCCGCCTGCACGTCGCCAAGGTCCTCGTGCGCGACCCCGAAGCCCCCCGCGACACGCCTCTCGACCCGCTCCTGCTCACCACCGACGCCGCGGAGGCCATCGACGGACGCGACCTGGTCGTCGAGCTCATCGGGGGCATCGAACCGGCCCGCACCCACGTCCTGCGCGCCCTGAACCAGGGGATCTCCGTGGTCACGGGCAACAAGGCCCGCCGGCCCCCCCCCGCCCCCGAGCCCCCCCGGGGGCCCGCCGCCCCGCCCGCCGATCCATCCACCGCGGGGGGGGGCGCCGGGGCCGTCCCGGTGGTGTACGGGCTGCGTGAGTCCCTGGCGGGGGATCGCGTCACCCAGGTGCTCGGCATCGTCAACGGGACCACCAACTTCATCCTCGACGCCATGACCACCGAGGGCGCCTCCTACGCCGACGCCCTGGCGCGCGCCCAGGAGCTGGGTTTCGCCGAGGCGGACCCCACGGCGGATGTCGAGGGGCTGGACGCCGCCGCGAAGTGCGCGATCCTGGCTTCGTTGGCCTTCCACACGCGCGTGGGCATCGACGACGTGGCGGTGGAGGGCATCACGGGACTCACCGCGGAGGACATGCGGGAGGCCGCCTTCTTCAACCGCGCCGTGAAGCTGCTGGCGATCGCGGAACGGCGTATGGGTGAGGACGGTCGTGAAGGTGTGGGTGTGAGGGTCCATCCGGCCCTGGTTCCCCTGGACCATCCGCTGGCCTCCGTCTCCGGTGCCTTCAACGCCGTCGTGGTGGAGGGTGAGGCCGCAGGTCGCCTGATGTTCTACGGCCAGGGCGCGGGGGGTGCCCCCACGGCCTCCGCCGTGCTCTCCGACGTCGTGGCCGCCGCCTCCCACCGGGTCCACGGGGGGCACGCCCCGCGCGAGTCCGTCTATGCCCACCTGCCCATCCTCGACCCGGGCTCGGCCCGCACGCGTTACCAGATGCGTCTGCGCGTGGAGGACCGTCTGGGCGTGCTCTCCGAGGTGGCGAGCATCTTCGCGCGCCACGGAGTCTCCATCCAGTCCGTCCACCAGCGCGACGGGCAGGGCATCGGCGAGGCGGTCATCGTCATCGCCACCCACGTGGCGCGTGAGGCGGACCTGCAGGCCGTCGCCCACGCCCTCTCCCAGTCCCCGGCCGTCCGCGAGGTGGCCTCGACGATCCGCATGGAAGGCGACTGAACCATGGCACACCAGTGGCAGGGACTCCTGCGCGAGTACTCCGATCGGCTCCCCCTGGAGTCCACCGACCCCGTGGTCACCCTGTCGGAGGGGGGGACTCCTCTGGTCGAGGCGCCAGCCCTCTCCCGGCGCGTGGGCGCCGAGGTGTGGATCAAGGTCGAGGGCGCCAACCCCACCGGGTCCTTCAAGGACCGTGGCATGACGATGGCCGTCTCCAAGATCGCGGCCACCGACACCCGCATGATCGCCTGTGCCTCCACCGGCAACACCTCGGCCTCCGCGGCTGCCTACGCGGTCGCCGCGGGCCTGGAGTGCGCGGTCATCCTGCCTGCGGGCAAGATCGCCGCGGGCAAGATCGCCCAGGCCGTCATGCACGGCGCCCACCTCATCCAGGTGGACGGCAACTTCGACGACTCGCTGCGCGTCGTGCGCAAGCTGACCGAGGCCTACCCGGTCGCGTTGGTGAACTCCGTGAACCCCTACAGGCTCCAGGGGCAGAAGACCGCCGCCTTCGAGATCGTCGACGCCCTCGGTGACGCCCCCGACATCCACGTCCTGCCGGTGGGCAATGCGGGGAACATCTCGGCCTACTGGATGGGCTACAGCGAGTACGCCGGACGCAGCGTCGCGACCACCATGGAGGACTCCTGGCAGCGTCTGGACCCGGTGGCCTCGAAGGTCCCGCACATGTGGGGGGTCCAGGCCGCGGGTGCCGCCCCCTTCGTCGCCGGCCATCCCATCGATGCTCCCGAGACACTGGCCACCGCCATCCGCATCGGATTCCCCGCCTCCTGGGACTACGCGGTGGCCGCACGCGACGACTCCCACGGCCAGATCACCGCGGTCTCGGACCAGCAGATCCTCACCGCCCAGCAGCTCCTGGCGCGCGAGGTCGGAGTCTTCGTCGAGCCGGCCTCGGCCGCTTCCGTTGCGGGACTGCTCCAGGCCGCCGAGGCCGGTCAGGTCCCCAGTGGTGCCACCATCGTGTGCACGGTGACCGGCAATGGCCTGAAGGACACGAAGACGGCGCTGGCGGGTCTGCCCGGTGGGGGAGAGGTCGCCGCCACCATCGTGCGTCCCGACATCGTCGAGGTCGCAGCCGCGCTCGGACTGCACTGACCCGTCCCGCTCCCTCCTACTCCCGTCCCCGAGGACCCCCCGTGCAACTGCGTGATGACTTCGTCGCCGTGTCCGTGCCCGCCACCAGCGCGAACCTGGGACCGGGGTTCGACTCCCTGGGTCTGGCCCTGGGCCTCCATGACGACGTGTCCGTGCACGCCACGACGGGTCGCACCTCGGTCGTCGTCGAAGGGGAGGGGGCCGGCCATGTGCCCCAGGACGAGGAGAACCTGGTGGTGCGCGCCCTGCGCCTGGGGCTGGACCGGGTCGGCGCCCCCCAGGTCGGCATCCGCATGCACTGCACGAACCGCATCCCCCACGGTCGCGGACTGGGGTCCTCGGCCTCCGCGGTCATCGCCGGGCTGACGCTCGCCCGGGCCCTGGTGGGTGACCCCGAGGTGTTGGGTGCAGAGGACCTGCTGGAGATCGGCACGGACGTGGAGGGTCACCCCGACAACGTCGCCCCCGCCGTGCTGGGTGGGGCGACAGTGGCGTGGACCGAGGGCGGGCGCGCCGGGGCCCTGCGCCTGGACCCGCCCCCCGCCTTCTCACCGGTGGCCTTCGTGCCCGACTTCGAACTGTCGACCTCCACGGCCCGGGCCGCCCTGCCCGGACAGGTCGACCACCATGACGGCGCATACAACGCCTCCCGTGCGGCTCTGCTGGCGGCGCTGCTGAG
>JAKECL010000303.1 GCA_030460725.1 Propionibacterium sp. | reverse complement strand
CGTGTGGATGTGGGGCACGTCCGCGAGACTACCCGGGCGGGGACTGCGGTCGCACCTTGTCCTGCGCCAGGCCGGAGCCGCTCGATGATCGGCGCGGGGTACCAGGCCCGCACGGACGGCCACACCCGGCCCGACAGCCAGACCAGACAGCCAGACCAGCCCGGACAGCCAGACCTGCCCCGCCCGGACAGCCCAAGCCCCGTGGCGGGCCGACGCCGGTCAGGAAGGCATGGGTGCGGAGCCCCGTGCGCGCCGCACCCACGCCCCCTCCCCGCTCAGGCCCAGGGATCCACGAGGATGCGGATCGGGTTGCCGACCTTCTTCTCGAGGTGCTCGATCCCGACCTTGATGTCACGCAGGGGCACGACCTCGGAGACGGACTCCGTGAGGTCCAGGCGCCCGTACTTCAGCATCTCGGCGAGCATCGAGATGTCCTGATTCTTGTACCCGATGTGGCCCATCACCTGCTTGGACTTGAGGTTGAAGTCGACGAAGGGGCCGAGGTCCATGTCCTGGGCCGACATCCCGACCACCACGACCTTGCCGCCGTTGTCGAGCGTGGACACCGCCTGACGCAGTGTCGAGCGGATGCCCACCGCATCGAAGGCGACATCGATCATGCGCCCGCCCGTCGCCTCGGCGACACGGTCGAGGAGGTTCGGGTCATCGCTGCGGAAGACGTGGTCGGCGCCCTGACGCAGGGCGCGCTCCATCGACTCCTCGTTGATGTCGAAGCCGATGATCGGGACCGCCCCGGCCAGACGGGCCAACTGGACGATGTGCGTGCCCACGCCTCCCAGTCCCCAGATGCCCACCGCATTGCCGGGGTGGACCTTCCCGGTGCGGACCACCGCGCCGAAGGGGGTGGACACCGCGTCGGCGAGCAGGGCCGCCTGCTTCATGTCGACCTCGTCGGGCACCCGCGTGAGTCCCAGGGACTGCGAGATCGTGTACTGCGCCCACGCTCCGTCATAGGCGAATGCCATGAGCTGCAGGTTCAGGCAGTTGGTGAAGTCGCCCCTCCTGCAGCGCCGGCACTGCAGGCAGGGACGCCCCGCGGAGGGGATCACCCTGTCCCCCACCTCCCACCGGGTGACACCCGGCCCGATCTTGTCGATGACGCCTGCGGCCTCATGCCCCTGGGTGACCACGGGCACCGGGGCGGGGAAGGCCCCGCTGATCAGGGAGAGGTCGGAGTGGCAGATCCCGCAGTAGGCGACCTTGATGCGGACCTGGCCCGCACCCGGCTCCGGAACGGGCACTTCCTCCAGCCTCACCTCCCTGGTCTCGGCATGGAACCGCTCGGCGAGCATCGTGTCGGCCATACGATCACTTCCTTGTCATCTGTGGGAACGGCCTGACCCCTCGACAATAGGACTCAGGTCCCACTTCTGGGAGGTGATCAGCACAGCGTCCGCTCACTCCTGGAGGATCCAGGCCGCCTGGTTCGGGGCGAGGTCGAAGGTCCCTTCAGCGGCCGACTCGACGTCCGAGGGAGCGATCGTGACTGCACCGGAGAGCAGCACGAGACGCCCCGCAGCCGGTACCCGCAGCGGGGTCACCCCGGTGTTCAGTGCGAGGACGACCCCGGCATTGCGAGTGACCACCAGGTCCTGGTGGGCATCGACCCAGGTGAGTGTGCCCGTGGGGAGACCCAGTTCGCGTCGCAGGGCGATGGTGCGACGGTACTGGGCCAACACCGACTCGGGATCGGACACCTGCGCATCCACCGCGAACGGCCCCCAGTCCTCGGGTTGGGGCAACCAGGGCTGTGCGTCCTCCTCCGTGCCGAACCCGAAGTGGGGTCCGCTCGCGCTCCACGGCAGGGGCACACGGCAACCGTCGCGCCCGCGCACGCGGTGTCCGCTGCGCAGCCATGTGGGGTCCTTGCGGGCCTCATCGGGAAGCTGGGTGGCCTCGGGCAGGCCCAGCTCCTCTCCGTTGTAGACGTACATCGAACCGGGCAGCCCCATGAGGAAGGTCGTCATCGCCAGGGCCCGTTGCAGTCCGGTCGCGCGATCCGGCTGAGGATCTGTCGCACCGATCCCGTTGGTGGTCATGGCGCCGAAGGGGTATCCCAGGCGCGTGGCGTGACGCACCACGTCGTGGTTGGACAGCACCCAGGTGTTCACCGCGCCCACGGAGGCATTGGAGGCGAGGGTGCGTGCAATGGTCCAGCGCAGCTCGATGGCTTCCCACCCGCACTTCAGGACGTCGAAGTTGAAGGCCTGGCTCATCTCGTCAGCGCGGACGTAGGCGGCGATGCGGTCGGGATCATCCACCCACGCCTCGGCCACCAGCATGCGGTCACGTCCGTACTCGTCGAAGACGCGACGCCATTCGCGGTAGATGTCGTGCACCCCGTCCTGGTCGAAGTAGGGGCCCACGTCGGGAGCCTTCTCCAGTCGGCCGTGTCCGTCCTGCCCGACGTAGGAGAACCGGTCGGGTCCGATGTGGTCATCGGGCAACCCCGCGGCCTTCACCAGACCGTGTGCCACGTCCACCCGGAAGCCGTCGACCCCTCGGTCCAGCCAGAAACGGAAGTAGCGCCTGAACTCCTCGTGGACCTCGGGGTTCTCCCAGTTCAGGTCCGGTTGATGGACGTCGAAGAGGTGCAGGTACCACCAGCCTGCGTCCTCCGCACGCCCCGTCAGCTCCTCCACCCGCGTCCAGGCGGAGCCCCCGAACAGGGATCCCCAGTTGTTCGGGGGCAGGTCGCCGCTCTCGCGGAACATGAAGCGGTCCCGCTCGGGAGATCCGGGAGCAGCAGCCAGCGCCTCCTGGAACCACCGGTGGTCGGAGGAGGTGTGGTTGGGCACCACGTCGATGATGATGCGCATCCCCAGGCCGTGGGCACGTGCGAGCACCTCGTCGAAGTCCGCCAGGGTCCCGTACTCGGGATTGATGTCGAAGTAGTCGGCCACGTCATACCCGTTGTCCCACTGCGGAGAGGGATAGAAGGGGGAGAACCAGATGGCATCGACACCGAGGTCGCCGAGGTGGTCGAGATGGTCCAGGACACCGCGCAGGTCCCCGATCCCGTCCCCGTTGCCGTCGGCGAAGGAACGCGGATAGATCTGGTAGATGACGGCACTGCGCCACCAGTCCTCAGCGGAGTTGCGTCCGGGGACGGGGACGGGGACGGGTGCGGACGTGGGGAGCGGTGCGGAGGAGTTGTGACTCATGGGCGGTGCGGAGCCTTCCGTGTGGGTGTGTGCAGTGACGTGGTGCGTGCAATGGGTGGT
>JAKECL010000302.1 GCA_030460725.1 Propionibacterium sp. | reverse complement strand
GCGCGTGCGACCCTCGAACAGGCCGTAGGCCCGCTCCTTCAGGCGCTCGTCCACGTAGACCTCAGCGCCGGCCTCGCCCTCGAGCAGGGCACCGGCCTCGAGCAGCGCCCGGGCCACGCGCCCTGCGGTCTCCCGCGCTCGGATCAGCGGGGAAGTGACCACGCGCACTCCCCCACTGCCGCCCCCATCGGCCCACAGGCCCACGGAGTTGGCGCGTGCGGTGAGGCGCTGGGCGAGGACGGCTGCCGCCCGGTCCGCCTGGCGGCGGCCGGTGACGTTGAGGGGGAAGTCGGAGGCTCCCTGGAAGCGCGCCTGGACGTTGTAGTCGGTCTGTCCGTGGCGCAGCAGGACGATGCGGGCTGCAGAACTCACCGTGTCAGACGGCCCTCACATGTGTTTGGTCGGCCTCGGCACTGGGATCTGCCAAGTGCTGGGCGGGCTGGTCGCCCCACAGCTTCTCCAAGGCGTAGTAGGCGCGGTCCTCCTCCACCAGGACGTGGACCACGACATCGCCGTAGTCCAGGAGCATCCAGCGGGCGTCGGAGCGACCCTCGATGCGCTCGGGGCGGAGGTGGAGTTCGGTGGCGACCTCGTCCATGACGTTCTCCGCGATGGCGCGGACCTGACGCTCCGTGGGCGCGGACGCGATGACGAAGGCATCGGCCAGCAGCAGTCGTTCGGAGACGTCAATGAGGACGGGGTCTGTCGCAAGCTTGTCGTAGGCGGCTGCCGCCACCACTCGGATGATGTCCTGGGTCTCCTGGCTGCAGGTCACATGCCCTCCGTCCGTCAATGGCTCCTGACACCTCCAGTGTGCCATGGCGAGCAGCGCACAACGCTGTGAGGTCCGGCGGGTGTCGCCGGTCACGTGCGAGGCGTCTCCGGGCGGCGCTCTCGTCCCCCCGGCTGCTGCCCGCGGCGCCACCGCACCTGCAGCGCGACTGCGCGGTCGCCCTCGTCAATCGCGGTAGAGCTGGTACTTCCCGATGTACTGCACGACCCCATCGGGCACCAGGTACCACACGGGCTTGCCGGAGCGCACGCGCTGGCGGCAGTCGGTGGAGGAGATCGCCATGGCCGGCACCTCCAGCAGGGACACCTGCTTGTGGGGCAGATTGGGGTCCTTGAGGACGTGACCGGGGCGGGTGACCCCGACGAAGTGCGCCATCTCGAAGAGCTGCTCGGAGTCCTTCCACGCCGCGATCTGCTCCAGGGCGTCCGCGCCCGTGATGAAGAAGAGATCCGCATCAGGGTTCGCGTGGTGCAGGTCGGTGAGGGTGTCGATCGTGTAGGTGGTGCCGCCGCGGTCGATGTCCGCGCGCGAGACCGTGAAGTCCGGGTTGGCGGCGGTGGCGATGACCGTCATGAGGTAGCGGTGCTCGGCGGGCGTCACGCGCCGCCCCGCCTTGAAGGGCTGCATGGCGGCGGGGACGAAGACCACCTGGTCCAGGCCGAAGACGTTCATGACCTCCGAGGCCGCCACGAGGTGCCCGTGGTGGATGGGGTCGAAGGTGCCGCCCATGATGCCGATGGAGCGGCGGTGGGTGCTGGGTGCCACGGGGTCCTCCTCCGGTCGTCGCCACCTCGGGACGACCACGCGACGCTGGATCGTTGACGCCGGGCACGAGGCCACTGCGTCACGGGCGCCGGAGGGCCGACGCCGGGTACTGGGACAGGCTACCGCGCACCGCCGGATCGCACGGGCAGCGCCACGGCGTGCTGCGCGGGCCCACGCGTAGGATCGGGAGGAGCCCCGACAGCGGGAACCGACGACGCGACCGCGCCGCACCGGCGGGGCGCCCACCGGAGACCCATGGCAACGAATCGACACGACCGACTCTCCCGACTGGTTGACCTGGTGATCGAACGCGGGTCCGTGCGCGTGGAGGAGATCCAGCGCGAACTCGGCATCTCGCCCGCCACCGCCCGTCGGGACCTCGACGCCCTGGCCTCCCAGCAGCTCATCACCCGCACGCGCGGCGGGGCACTGGCCAACGCGTCCTCCGGGGAGCTGCCGCTGCGCTACCGGGCGACCAAGCAGGGCGAGCAGAAGCTGCGCATCGCCCAGGCCGCGGTGGCCATGGTGCGCCCCGGTGAGGTCATCGCGCTCAACGGTGGCACGACGACGACGGGGATGGCGCTGGAACTCGGGATCCGGAGCTCCTCGGAGGCGGCGTTCGCGGAGCGACCCGTCACCGTGGTCACCAATGCCGTCAACATCGCCACCGACCTGGCGGTGCGGCCGCACGTGCGGGTGGTCGTGACCGGTGGGGTCGCTAGGGCGCAGTCGTATGAGTTGGTCGGGCCGTTGGCGCAGCTGTCACTCCCCCAGATCTCCGTCGACACCGCGTTCCTCGGGGTCCACGGGATCGTGGCCGGGGCGGGCATCTTCACCCGTCACGAGGGCGAGGCGGCGATCAATGCCGCACTGGCGAGGGCTGCCCGGCAGGTGGTGGTGATCGCCGACCACTCGAAGCTGGGTGAGTTCGCGTTCGCGAAGATCCTGGACTCCGAGAGTGTTGGGGTGCTGGTCACCGACGACGAAGCGGACCCGGCGCAGGTGGAGAAGTTCCGGAAGGCGGGGGTGAAGGTGGTGTTGGCGTAGGGTGTCGACGGGCCTTCGTCCACATCCCATGTCAATACCTTCACATTTTGCTAAGGTATTGACATGCACACGGTGACGAAGTTGGAACGCTTGCGTGAGATCGCGATGGACCAGCATGGCTTCGTGACGACCGCGCAGGCCATCGAAGACGGTGTCTCGCACGCCGAGCTGTCCACCATGGTCGCCCGAGGCCGCATCGACAGGGCTTCGTACGGTGTCTACCGAATCCCCCAAGTTCCCGAGACTGAGTTTGACGAGTACCAACTGGCCGTGCTCTGGACAGGGGCGCCAGAGGCCTGCCTGAGCCACGACACTGCGCTGGATGCATGGGGCGTCACCGACATCAATCCCGACCGAGTCCATGTCTCGGTCGCACGACACCGCCGACTTCGGCGCGCTGGTGGGGAACGCTACATGGTCCATCATGAAGACCTTGAATCCCACCACCTCACATGGTGGCAGGGCATCCGAACGGTCAACCTGCCGACCGCGATCGCGCAGTGCATTGAGTCTGGTGTCCCCACCTATCTGATCCGTCAGGCCCTCGAGCGCTCCGGACACTCCGGCATGCTGTTGAGCGAGGACCGCGAGCGTCTCGCCATCAAACTGGAGGATCGTGATGGCCGAGCGTGAGCCTACGAACCTCGCCGAG
>JAKECL010000301.1 GCA_030460725.1 Propionibacterium sp. | reverse complement strand
CCACCCATCGACGAGGGCGGCGCCGCCCTCGTGGGGGCAGGGCCCGGGCGCACCTGCGACCTCGGTGCGCGGGCCGGGCTCCGGGAGCAGGAGGAGGGTGTGGGATCGGGAGGCGGCGTGTCGCTGGGCGGCGTGCGCACGCAGCGCACATATTCTGGCCACTGACCACTTTCCCGACAGAGATGGCTCCATGATTCGCTTCGACCACGTGACGAAGGTGTATGCCCCAGGGGCGCGCCCGGCTCTCGACGACGTCTCGCTGGAGGTGGAACGCGAGGAGTTCGTCTTCCTCGTCGGCAAGTCCGGTTCGGGCAAGTCCACCTTCCTCCAGCTCGTCCTGCGCGAGATCTCACCGACCTCCGGGCACTGCTGGGTGTTGGGTCTGGATGCGGGGGGACTGTCTCGGTGGGCGGTGCCCAAGCTGCGCCGCCAGATCGGGACCGTCTTTCAGGACTTCCGCCTGCTGCCCTCGAAGTCCGTCTACGAGAACGTCGCCCTGGCCATGCAGGTGATCGGCAAGCCACGCCACGCCATCCAGACCGCGGTGCCCGACGTCTTGGATCTGGTGGGCCTGTCGGGCAAGGAGAAACGTCTGCCCCACGAGCTCTCGGGTGGTGAGGAACAGCGTGTGGCCATTGCCCGCGCCATGGTCAATCGGCCGAAGCTGCTGCTGGCCGATGAGCCCACCGGCAACCTCGACCCCGACACGAGTCTGGGCATCATGCGCCTGCTGGACCGCATCAACCGCACGGGCACGACGGTGGTGATGGCCACCCACGACGCCGACATCGTCAACCAGATGCGCAAGCGTGTCATCGAGCTGCAGGACGGCACGGTCATCCGTGACCAGTCCCGCGGGGTCTACGGGGCGGTGAGGTGAAGTCATGAAGCTGAGATTCATCCTCTCCGAGGTCGGCAAGGGCCTGTCCCGCAACCGCGCCATGTCCTTGTCCGTTGTCATCGTCACCTTCGTCTCCCTGCTCTTCGTCGGTGTGGCGGGCCTGGCCCAGATGCAGGTGGGGCGCATGAAGAGCGAGTGGTACGACAAGATCGAGGTCTCGATCTACATGTGCGCCACCGACGACGAGACCCCGTCCTGCAACGGGGACGAGGCCACGGAGGACCAGATCGCCGCGGTGCGCGACAAGCTGGGTTCCGACGAGCTCAAGCCCTATGTCAAGACCGTGTACGAGGAGTCCAAGGAGGAGGCCTTCGAGAACTTCCAGAAGCTCTACGGCGACTCCCCCCTGGGGCAGTGGACGACTGCTGACATGCTGCAGGTGTCCTTCCGCGTGAAGCTGGTGGACCCCGAGCAGTACACGATCATCAAGGAGGAGTTCTCGGGCACCCCGGGCGTCTCCGTGGTCAAGGACCAGCGCGAGCTGGTGGAGCCGCTCTTCCAGGTCATCGACAAGGCCAAGCTGCTCTCCCTGGGGCTGGCCGGAGTCATGACAATTGCTGCCATCCTGCTGATCACCACGACTATCCGCCTGTCGGCCATGAGCCGCGAACAGGAGACGTCGATCATGCGGTTGGTCGGTGCCTCGACCCTCTTCATCCAGGCGCCCTTCATGATCGAGGGCGCGATCGCGGCCCTGGCCGGGGCGGTGCTGGCAGTGGGGGCACTCTTCACCGGCGTCCACTTCCTGGTGGACGGCTGGCTGGCGCAGGCATTCCAGTGGACCAGCTTCATCGGTGTGCGTGAGGTCTGGATCATGGCTCCGCTGCTGGTGCTGGCTGCGCTGGTGCTCTCGTTGGTGGCCTCCGGATTCTCCCTGGCCAAGTACACGAAGATCTGATCCGTGGAGGTGGTCGAGGTGGGGATCGCGGAACACGCCGGCGAGGGTGCCGCCTCCCAGGAGGAGGGCGGCCCGAGGACCGCGGCGCAGGACGTTCGGGGGGGCGTCCTCCACCGTCTGTTCCGTCGCGGTGCGCGAGGGCGGCGCCGTGTGCTGGCATCCGTGTCGGTGGGCGCGCTGGCCCTGGCGGGGGTGGCGACCACGCTGTCGGGCCCCCGGCCCGCAGTCGCCGATGAGCGCGACGATGCCGCCCAACAGCAACAGGAGTCGGCCGACCGCGTCAACGAGCTGAAGAGCCAGCTGGAGGGCATCGACTCCACGCTGGCGGCTGTCTACCTGGAACTGGACTCGCTCAAGGCCAAGATCCCCACCGCCCAGTCCGAACTGGATGCGGCGACCACGAAGTTCGAGGCCGCCACCCGTCAGCACCAGGTGGCCATGGACCAGCTGGTTTCCGCCGAGGCCGAGCGCACGCGCCTGGAGGCGGAGGTGGCCAGTGCGCGGGAGGACCAGCGCAAGGCCACCGAGGCGATCGCGGGCCTGGCGCGGGAGATGTACCGCGGTGACACCACCTCCCCCCTCACCCTGGCCATGACCTCCCAGAGCACCCAGGAGATCGGCGAGCGGGCGTCGGCCGCGGAGAATCTGGCGCGCACGCAGAACCGCACGATGGACGAGGCGCGCACGTCCCAGGTGACCGAGCGCAACAAGGTCGAACGGCAGGAGGCGGTGACGACCCGTATCTCCACCCTGGAGCAGAAGGCCGCGCAGGCCGAGCAGGAGGCCGCGGACTCGAAGGCTGCCGCGCAGACGAAGCTGGGCGAACTCACCACCCTGAAGACCCAGGCCGACGCCAAGGCCAAGGAGTGGGACGCGAAGAAGGCCACCGCAAGGGCTCAGCTGGACACCTGGCAGGCGGAGTTCGACCAGCGCAGTGCGAAACTGGCGGAGATCGACGCCGCGAACCGTTCCGCCGGGCGTGTCTACGTGACCAGCGGCGGCATGTTCACCAGCCCGCTTCCGGTGCCTTTGCAGGTCACCTCGCCCTTCGGGTGGAGGTACCACCCTGTGTTGGGGGTCAGCAAGCTCCACAATGGCACGGACTTCGCCGCGGCCTGTGGGACACCGCAGTACCCGATCGCGCCGGGTGTGGTCTCCGCGGTGACGAACGAGGTGGCGGGCGGCAATGTCGTCTACATCAATCACGGCATGATCAACGGTCACTCCTGGATCAGTGCCCATGTCCATCTCCAGGAGGTCGACGTCTCCACCGGGCAGCAGGTCGACCGCAACACCGTGGTCGGCCAGACCGGTTCCACGGGGTACGCCACCGGCTGTCACCTGCACCTGTCCCTCATGATGGACGGTGCCGACGTTGACCCCATGGACTACCTGTAGGACACTTGGGAAGTTGTGCCCACGTCCGCCCTCGTCACTGACGGGGGAGGGGCGGAGAGGCACGGTG
>JAKECL010000300.1 GCA_030460725.1 Propionibacterium sp. | reverse complement strand
ACTCCGTGCGCGCGAAGGCACTGGTCATCAGCCCCAGGGCGACACCCACCACGGCGTCCAGCGCGGCGATGACCAGGACCCAGACGGGAGAACCAACGGTCTCCACGCCCAGGAACCAGTAGGCCACGGCGGCCAGGATCATGCCCTGGACCAGGGCGGCCAGAGCGAAGGCGCTGGCGTATCCGACCAACAGGTCCGCACGATGGATGGGGGTGGTCCACAGACGCTCCAGGGTTCCCGAGGCCCGTTCGCGCTGCATGGCCACCGAGGTGACCAGGAACATGACGAGCATGGGCAGGATCCCGAGCATTGTGAGGGCGATGCGGGGAAAGACCGCCTCACCTGTGGGCGGCGTGGGAGCGTCCAGGTACACGAAGTACAGCAGGACCAGCAGTACGGTCGGCACTCCCAGGATGAGGCCGATGGTACGGCGGTCGGCGGCGAGTTGGCGTAGCACGCGCACTGTCGTGGCGGAGTATGTCCGGGGGTTCATTGCTCTTCCTGGCCTTCCGGGATCTGCTGGGCACCCTGTCGGATGAGCGCGAGGAACGCGGCGTCCGGGGTGTCGGTCCCCGTGCGTTCAAGAAGCTCCTGCGGCGTCCACACCCCGAGCAGTCGGCCCTCGCGCATGAGGGCCAGCAGGTCGCAGCGTGTGGCCTCGTCCATGACGTGGCTGGACACGATGAGCGTGCGACCATCGGCTGCGAGCTCGCGGAAGCGCTGCCACAGGTCCTCGCGGGTGAGCGGATCCAGTCCGACCGTCGGCTCATCGAGGACCAGCACCTCGGGGTCACCGACGAGCGCACACGCCAGGGAGACTCTCCCCGCCTGGCCTCCGGACAGGGTGGAGACCCGTCGTCCTTGCAGTCCTTCCAGGCCCACAGCCGCAATGGCCTCGGCAACCTCGCGGGCCCCGACTCCCTGGAGGTGGGCGAAGTAGTCAATGTTGTCGTGCACGGAGAGGTCCTGGTAGGCCGCCACCTGTTGGGTGACGTACCCGATGCGGCCACGCAGGCGCCTGTCCCCCGCCGGGCACCCCAGGACGTGGATCTGGCCGGAGCTGATCCTCTGGACGCCGACGACGGCGCGCATGAGGGTGGTCTTCCCACAGCCGGAGGATCCGAGCAGGCCCAGGACGCACCCGCGCGGGACCTCCAGGGTGAGGTCGTGGAGCACCGGGGTGCGACCTCGGGACACGCAGAGGTTGGACACCTCCAGCGCTGGGTCATCACGTGATGATTTCATCATGTGATGACCTCATACCTGCACCCGTCCGGAGAGAAGTGTCGAGACGGTCTCCAACGCTGGGGGCGCTGCGTCCCCAGCACCCTCAGGTGCACGTCCAGGCGTTGCTGCTCGGCGCATCTGGCGAACAGGCAACCCCCGCACCCTCGGTGGGGCGGGCAGGGAGGACTACCAGCGCCCCAGCGCAGCACCCAACAGGATTCCCGCAGCGGGTCCGGCGGTGGAGGAGCGCAGGACGTGGGGCCCCAGCAGTACCGGTCGCCCGCCGACAGTTTCCAGCGAGGACAGCTCCGCAGGGGTGATTCCACCTTCGGGCCCCACGACCACCGCCACACATGCACTGCGCCTGATGGTCTGCCCGTCCTCCCGCAGCAGGTCCACCAGCGTCCGGGGGGCCTCCTCGTGACAGACCAGGCACACACCGCCCCCCTCGACCAGACCCTGCACCCAGCGCACCAGGCCACGCGTGTCGAGGACCTCGTGGACCGACGGGAGATGGGCACGCCGGGACTGTTTGGCGGCCGAACGCGCGACATCTTGCCACTTCGCACGTCCGCGCTGCGCCTTCTGGGCGTTCCAGCGCACGATGGTGCGTTCGGACTGCCAGGGAATGAAGGAGTCCATCCCGATCTCGGTGGCGCTCTCCACCGCCTGTTCATCGCGCCCGCCCTTGGCCAGGGCCTGGACGAGGACCAGGGAGGGGCAAGGAGCGCCCTCGTCACGGACGTCGAGGACACGCAGGTCCAGGCCCTGGCCGCCCACCGCGGTGACCGTGCAGGTCAGACGCAGGCCGAGACCGTCGACGACGTCCAATTCAGCGCCCACGCCCAGGCGTCTGACGACGGCTGCGTGACGCCCCTCAGGGCCTCCCAGGTGCACGGACGCGCCCGCGGAGACGGTGTCGGCGCTGGGAGTGAGATCGTCGGAGAGGAAGACGGGACGGGTCACGGTGTCACCGGTTCACTGCCCGGTGAACTTGTCACGCAGACGCTCGAACATCGACTGGTCACCGCGCCGTGGTTCCACACGTTCCTCCCCACGGATGGAGGCGAGTTCCTCCAGCAGCTCCCGGGAACGGTCATCCAGTCTGCGGGGGACCTCCACGTCGACGTGGACGTGCAGGTCACCTCGACCGGGCCGCTGGAGATGCCCGACGCCGAGGTCGTCCAGGATGACCTCCTCGCGGGGCTGGGTGCCCGGGTTGATGCTCACTTCCCGCAGTCCGTCCAGGGTCTGCAGGGAGAAGACGGTGCCCAGTGCTGCGGTCGTCATGGGGACCGTGATCCACGTGTGGAGGTCGTCGCCCTGTCGGGTGAAGACGGCGTGCTTCTTCTCGCGCACCTCCAGATAGAGGTCCCCGTTGGGCCCGCCGGCGGGGCCGACCTCGCCCTGTCCGCTCAGACGGATGCGCGTCCCGTCGTCCACACCGACGGGGATGTCGACCGTCAGGGTGCGGCGGGTGCGGACCCTACCGTTGCCCGAGCACTCGTGGCACGGGTCCGGGATCGTGGTGCCGTGTCCCTGGCAGGCGGGGCAGGGACCCTGGGTGCGCATGTTGCCCAGCAGGGAACGCTGGATGCGGGTGACGGAGCCGGTGCCCCCACAGGTCGGACACGTCGCGGGATGCGTGCCCGGTTCACAACAGGAGCCGCCGCAGGCCTCGCAGCGCACGTAGGTGTCGAGGCTGATCTCCTTCTTGGCACCGAAGGTCTCCTCCTCCAGTGTCACCTGGACGGCGATGAGCTGGTCCTGCCCACGACGCGCACGGGGAACGGGGCCTGCGGAGGAGGCAAAGCCTCCGCCTCCGAACATGGTCTCGAAGATGTCGGCGAACCCGAATCCGGCCCCGCCACCCATCCCGCCCATGGCCTCCGGGCCGCCGATGTCATACATCTGGCGCTTCTGCGGGTCCGACAGCGTCTCATAGGCGACGGAGAGGTCCTTGAACGCCTCCTCCGAGTCCGGCCCCGCGTAGTCGGGGTGGAGCTGGCGGGCCTTCTTGCGGTAGGCCTTCTTGATGT
>JAKECL010000299.1 GCA_030460725.1 Propionibacterium sp. | reverse complement strand
ACCGTGCTCCTGGTGACCTGGCGCTTCACCGGGTTCTACATGCTGCTGCTGATGGTCGGACTCCAGGCCATTCCCCAGGACGTCTACGAGGCAGCCACCATCGACGGGGCCGGACGTTGGAGGACCTTCACCTCCATCACCTTCCCCCTGCTCAAACCCACCTTCGCGATGAGCCTGATCATGTCCATCACGGGGTCGCTGTTGGCGTTCGACCAGTTCTACATCCTCACCAAGGGCGGGCCGAACAACTCCACGATGACCGTGGTGCTCCTCATCTACAAGTACGCATTCGAGACCAAGCGGGACCTGGGGATGGCAGCGGCCCTGTCCGTCCTGGTCCTCATCGCCCTGGTCGTGATCAATGCCCTGCAGCTGAAGACCATGGGCCTCGCAGACGAGGAGGAGTAGCCACCCATGCACACCAAGACCGCAGCAGAGAAGCTCACCTTCTACCTCACCACCGGCATCCTGGCACTTGGTTTCGTCGCGCCGATCATCTGGACGGTCATCGCCTCCGTCCAACCCAGCCCGGGCACGAACCAGACGGACGGGTACGGCCTCGGCAACTTCCTGACCCTCATCCACTACGGCAACGGCCTGAGCTCCTACCTGCGCAACTCCGTCATCGTCACCGTCGTGGCCGTCCTGGCCACACTGGTCGCCTCGGCGACTGGAGGGTATGCCTTCGCCCGCTTCCGCTTCCGCGGGAGGAACCAGCTGTTCGTCCTCGTCCTGTCCGTGATGATGGTCCCCTATGCGGCCCTGCTCATCCCCCTGATCGTGTGGATGAAGACGCTGCACCTGCAGAACTCCCTCGTCGGTGTCGGCCTGGTGATCACCCTCTTCCAGCTGCCATTCGGCATCTTCATGATGCGCAACGCGTTCGCTGCCATCCCGCGTGACCTCGAAGAGGCTGCCCTCATCGACGGGTGCAGTGGCATCGGGGCCTTCTGGCGCATCCTCGTCCCCGCTGTCCGTCCCTCCCTGGTGACGGTCGCCCTGATCTCCTTCCTGGCGGCCTGGAACGACTTCATGGTCTCCCTCTACCTGGTGAGCATGGACAAGGCGCCCCTGCCCCTGGCCATGGTCAACATGCGCCAGCAGACCATGGGGGTCATCGACTACGGCCTGACCACCGCCGGTGTCGTGGTGCTCACGATCCCGGCGGCGATCCTGTTCATCGCCCTCCAGAAGTACTTCGTCAAGGGGTTCACCTCCGGGGCGGTCAAGGGATGACCACCACCAGCCCCTCCCTGACCACCGACCACGAGACCACGGGCACCGACGAGCGCCCGGCATCCAGGAGGTGCCACGTGGACCACCCACGAAACCGACCCGCCACCGTCGCCCCCGTGGTGCCCGGTCACTCGACCCTGCTCCCCCTCGGCATCGACGAGGTCACCCTCCGTCCCGGCTTCTGGGGGGAGCGCCAGGAGGTCAATGCCTCCGCCACCATCCCCCACTGCGAACACTGGGAGGAGAGGGTCGGCTGGATCGGGAACTTCGCACTGACCGCCGCGGGACGTGTCGGTACCGAGCGGCGTGGGCGCGAGTTCGTGGACTCCGACGTCCACAAGCTCCTGGAGGCCATGTCCTGGGAGGTGGGACGGGCCCACGACCCGGCACTGGAGGCCGACCTCGAAGTCCTTGCCGCCACCGTCGCCTCGGCCCAGGACCCGGACGGCTACCTCAACACCCGGTTCGGGCACGAGGGCGAGGCACCGCGCTACTCCGACCTGGAGTGGGGACACGAGCTCTACTGCTACGGGCACCTCATCCAGGCCGGGGTCGCCCGACTGCGCACGGGCCACGACGACGACCTCACCCGCACGGCCCTGCGGGCGGCGGACCACGTCTGCGACGTCTTCGGGGAGGACGGAATCCGCTCCCTGTGCGGACACCCCGAGATCGAGATGGCCCTGGTCGAGCTGTACCGGGTCACCGGGCAGCGACGCTACCTCGACCAGGCCCGCCTCTTCGTGGACCGGCGCGGCCGGGGCACCCTGG
This sequence comes from Propionibacterium sp., assembly GCA_030460725.1. Taxonomy (GTDB): domain Bacteria; phylum Actinomycetota; class Actinomycetes; order Actinomycetales; family Actinomycetaceae; genus Pauljensenia. Next base: position 1,268 of record JAKECL010000299.1, on the reverse strand, counting down.
GCCCCATCGAGTTCGGACCCCAGTACTTCCAGGACGACATCCCCTTCCGGGAGGCGCCCGTCCTGCGGGGTCATGCCGTGCGTGCGCTCTACCTGTGCGCGGGCGCGATCGACGTGGCCGTCGAGACCGGTGACGCGCAACTGCTGGCGGCGGCGCGGCGCCAGTACGACGCAGCACTGGCCCGGCGCACCTACATCACCGGCGGCATGGGCTCCCACCACCAGGACGAGGCATTCGGAGAGGACTTCGAGCTCCCCCCGGACCGCTCCTACTGCGAGACCTGCGCCGGGATCGCCTCGGTCATGGTGGCCTGGCGGCTCCTGCTGGCCACCGGCGAGACCACCTACGCCGATGTCATCGAGAGGACCCTGTTCAACGTGGTGGCGACCTCACCCTCGTCGGACGGACGCTCCTTCTTCTACGCCAACCCGCTCCAGAAGCGCACCCCGGGCCGACCCGTCGACCCCGACGCGGAGAGCACGCGCGCCAGCACCCAGCTGCGCGCGCCCTGGTTCGAGGTCTCCTGCTGCCCGACGAACATCTCGCGCACCCTGGCCTCGCTCGGCGCCTACGTTGCTGCCCTGGACGAGGGCGGGATCCGGATCCTGCAGTACACGCCCGCCGAGATCCGCACGCACCTGAGCGACGGGCGCCCCGTCGCACTGCGCATCGACTCCGACTACCCCACCAGCGGGAGAGTGCGCATCACGGTGCTCCAGGCGCCGCCGAGGCTCTCGACCATCTCCCTGCGCATCCCGGCGTGGGCGAGTGGCGCCCGCCTCGATGGCGCACCCGTCGAGGCGGGCGAGGCCCGCGTGGAGCGAGAGTTCCACGAGGGCGACGTCCTGGAACTCGACCTGGCGTTGAGCCCACGGATCACACGTCCCGATGACCGCATCGACGCGGTGCGCGGCTGCGTGGCGGTTGAGCGCGGGCCACTGGTGATGTGTGCGGAGTCCACGGAGTTGGACGGACGCGATGTCGCCGACATTCTCCTGGACCCCTCCGGCGCGTTGCGGGACGAGGGCGACCGCGTGGTCGTCCATGGTGCAGGTGTGCTCCACCGGGAGGCCCCATGGCCCTACTCCACGGCTACGGGTGCGGGTGCGGAGGTGGAGCCGGGTGCGCAGGTGGGCGCGGGAGCCGGCGCAGAGGCACAGCAGCGGGATGACGTCACCGAGGACGCAGCATCGGCCCAGGGCGGGCAGAGCCTGGACCTCGCCCTCATCCCCTACCACCGGTGGGGTGAGAAGGGGCCCTCGACCATG
>JAKECL010000298.1 GCA_030460725.1 Propionibacterium sp. | reverse complement strand
CCCCCCCCGGGGGGGGGGGGATGGTGGGATCCGCAGGTCGGTCGTCTCTGCGAGTTCCCATGGCTCCTCGGAGGTGGTCGGACGGTGGGTGGTGGCGCTGCCGGGCGGAGCTGTGGTGTCACGGCGCCTCCGGGGCGTGCACCCCACGGTGAGTCTATGAGTCTAGTGCGGGAGTCTAGTGCGGGCGCCGTCCCGGTGTGCCATCGCACCACGGCGGCGACGTGATGCGTCGGACCTGCTCCCACCCGGGCCCCCGGGGGCATCTGTGGCACGCTGGTGGCATGAGAATCGTGGTGTGTGTCAAGCACGTCCCCGACGCCCAGTCCGACCGCCGTTTCGAGGGCGGACGCGTGGTGCGCGGCGAGGACGACGTGCTCAACGAGTTGGACGAGAACGCGATCGAGGCCGCCGTCTCGCTGGTGGAGGGGCGCGGGGGCGAGGTGATTGCACTGACCATGGGCCCGGAGGACGCGCACGAGGCGGTTCTTCGTGCGCTCCAGATGGGCGCCGACTCCGGCGTGCTGGTCAGTGATGAACGCCTGGCAGGCTCCGACGCCATCGGCACCGCTGCGGTGCTCGCGGCCGCCATCCGGCGCATCGGGGCCGGGGAGCCGGTCGACCTGGTGCTCACCGGTATGGCCAGCCTGGACGCCATGACCTCCATGATGCCCGCCGCGCTCGCCGCCCAGCTCCACCTGCCCCTGCTGGGGCTGGCCCACACGATGGAGGTGGGTGAGGGTGAGCACCCCGAGGTGCGCATCCAACGCAGCGCCGACGGTTTCGAGGAGGTGCTGGAGGCCCCCACCCCGGTGGTGGTGTCCGTGACCGACCAGATCAATGAGCCCCGCTACCCGAGCTTCAAGACCATGAAGGCCGCCCGCTCCAAGCCCCTGGAGGAATGGACGCTGGAGGACCTGCACGACTTCGAGGAGGGCGAGGAGCTCGACCAGCCGCTCTCCGCCATCCAGGTCATGGACGCCACCGCGCGCACGCGCGAGGGACGCGGCGTCCTGGTCACCGACTCCGGTGATGCCGGTGAGCGCCTGGCCCGCTACCTGCTCGATGAGGTGAAGTGAAGATGTCCCAGATGCTCCAGGCTCCCTTCCTGGTGGTCACCGACCACGCTGGAGACGACACCGTCGGGTACACGCTGACTGCGGCCTCGGCCCAGCTGCTCACCCTGGCCCGCGCCCTGACCGATGGTGAGGTCGTGGCCGTGGCCCTGAACTCCGCGCCCGATCTGGACGCATTGGGCGCCCAGGGCGTCAGCCGTGTGCTGGTGCCCGATCTGGAGGACCACTCCCCGCGGGTGCCTGCCGTCGTCTCCGACGCGGTGCGCGCGTGCCTGGAGCAGGTCCCCGGTGTCGGCGCCACCCTGTGCGTGTCCAACTACCGGGGTCGGGAGGTCTCGGCCCGGCTGGCCGCGCAACTGGGTTCGGGTGCGGCCGTGGACGTCACCGCCGTGGAGGTCGCCGACGGGGAGCTTCAGGCTCGCAAGTCCGCGCTGGCCGGGTCCTGGACCACCCGGTTCCACGTCACCCGGGGTGTGCCCGTCATCGCCGTGCGGCCCTCCAGCGTCGAGGCCCAGGATGCGCCCACGCCCACCCGTCCCGAGGTGAGCGCGGTACCCGTGACCTGGTCGCCGGAGGCACTGGCTGTCCGCGTCATCTCCTCCACCCAACAGCAGGGGACGGGGCGCGTCCCCCTGGCCGAGGCTCAGACCGTGGTCGTGGGCGGACGCGGCACCGACGGAGACTTCTCGCTGGTCGAGGAGCTTGCCGACCTGCTCGGCGGTGCGGTGGGTGCCACGCGCGTCGCCTCCGACGAGGGATGGGTGCCCCGCGCCCTCCAGATCGGACAGACGGGGGTCTCGGTGGCCCCCGAGCTCTACATCGGTCTGGGGGTCTCTGGTGCCGTCCACCACACGGTGGGCATGCAGTCCTCCCAGCACATCGTCGCGGTCACCGACGATCCGGACGCCCCGATCCTCGACATCGCGGACTTCGGCGTGGTGGGAGACCTCTTCGAGGTCGTGCCCCAGGCCATCGAGACGTTGCGAGCAGCGGGACTGCCCCGGTGAACCGGCCGTGAGCTGCCTGTCCTCCCAGCACTACCTCGACCACGCCGCGACCTCCCCCGTACGCGAGGCGGCCCTGGAGGCCTGGGTGTCCACCACTCGCGCCCTGCGCGAGGTGCCCGGCAATCCTGCCGCCCTGCACACGGGTGGGCGTGCCGCACGCCTCGTGCTGGAGGAGGCACGTGAGCGGATCGCTGGCGCACTGGGTGCCGAGCGTGCCGAGGTGGTCCTGACTTCCGGTGCCACCGAGTCCGACGCCCTGGCGGTGGCCGGTGGTGCCCGGGGGGCGAGAAGGCGGGACCCGCGACGCACCCATGTGCTCGTCTCGTGCATCGAGCACGACGCCGTCGGTGCCCAGCGCAGGGTCCTGGAGCCCCAGGGGTTCACCTGGGACACCCTCCCCCTGGGTACGGAGGGTGTGAGCGTGGTGGACCCCGAGGAATTGGCCGCGCGTGCACCCCTGACAGCACTGGCGTCCCTGGCTCTGGTGTGCTCAGAGATCGGCACCATCCAGCCCGTGTCCGCCCTGGTCGAAGCGCTGGGGTCAGCGCAGGCGGGGGAGGGGCGTGGCCCGTCGACGGATCGTCCCCTGGTCCACACCGATGCGGCCCAGGCGGTGTCCACCCTGGAGGTCGACTTCCACGCCCTGGGGGTGGATCTCATGAGCGTCGGGGGGCACAAGCTCGGAGCTCCGGTGGGCACCGGGGCACTGCTGGTACGTCGCGGTGTCCCACTGGCCGGGGACAGGCCGGGCGGAGGACAGGAGCGGGAACTGCGTTCGGGGACCGTCGACGTGGCAGGTGCCGCGGCGCTCGCGGCCGCCCTGGAGGAGGTCGTCGCCCAGCGCACGCGGGCCCGGAAGTGGGCTGAGCTGCTGCGTGAGCGGATCCTGACGGGTCTGCCCGAGGGGGTCCGTCCGACGCTGGTGCGGGAGACTCCTGCGGTTCCCACGATCGTGCACCTGAGTCTGGAGACCACCCATCCCGAGGCAGTGCTCATGGCGATGGACGCCGCAGGCGTCATGGTCTCCGCCGGGTCCGCCTGTCACGCGGGGGTCACACGACCCTCGGAGGTGGTGCGCGCCATGGGACGCAGCGAGGAGGAGGCCCTCGGAGTCCTGCGGGTCTCCACCGGGGACTCCACCACCACCCAGGACGTCGACGCGCTCCTGGGCGCCCTGCCCGGCACGCCTGGGGTTGGGAGGACAGCGCCATGTGGACCCCGACCACGTCGTG
>JAKECL010000297.1 GCA_030460725.1 Propionibacterium sp. | reverse complement strand
GTGGTTGCAGAAGGCCGGCCTCGGGTCGTGGGCCATCATCGGCCTGGTCATCGTCATCTCCCTGAGCGTCTTCGCACTGGCGCGCGTCTCCGCGGTCTTCACCGCCATGTTCGTCGCCCTTCTGCTCACCGCCATCCTGAATCCCGTCGTGAACCTCCTGGACCGCTGGATCAACCGGTGGCTGGCGGTGCTGGTCGCACTGCTCGGGTTCTTCGGGGTGTTCACCGGACTGATGGCCCTGGTGGTGTCCTCCGTCGTCGGCCAGTGGCCCAATCTCACCAACCAGTTCAGCGACGGCATCGACATCATCATCGAGTTCCTCCGCAACACCCCCTTCCACATCACCCTCACCCAGGAGGACATCTCGACCTGGCTGGACCAGATGGTGGACAACGCACAGGACTACCTGGCCACCAACTGGGGGCGTCTGGCGGGGGACGTGCTCTCCAATGTCTCCAGCGTCGCCCTGGTGTTCACCGTCATGGCTCTCTCCGTCTTCGTGACGGTCTTCTTCCTGCATTCGGGATCGGGCATGTGGCGCTGGTTCCTCAACATGCTCCCGGCACGTCGGCGCGACAACACCCACCGCGCGGCTTCGGCGGGGTGGTACACGTTCTCCGGGTATGCACGCGGCACCATGATCATCGCTGCGACCGATGGCGTGCTGGCGGGCGTCTTCCTGCAGCTCCTGCATGTCCCGGTCGCTCCCGCGCTGGGCGTGCTCGTCTTCATCGGTGCCTTCATCCCCCTCATCGGCGCTCCGGCGGCCATGGTCGTGGCCATGGTCGTGGCCCTCGCCGCCGACGGACTGCTCAAGGCAGCCATCGTCGGGCTCGGGATCGCCGCCATCGGCCAGTTGGAGGGCCACGTCCTCCAGCCCCTGATCATGGGCCACCAGGTGTCCCTGCACCCCGTCGTCGTCGGTGTCGGGGTGGCCGTGGGCACCTTCACCGCCGGACTGCTCGGGGCCGTGATCGCGATTCCGATCATCGGGGTCATCTGGGCCGTCTTCGCCGAGCTCCACGAACCCGACCCACCGCTGGAGGGCCCCCTCCCCGACTACCTGGGCGAGCGCCGTCGCTCGCGCAACGCCGACTGAACGCCCTGCTGGGTCATCGGGGGGACCGGGATCCGTTGTCTGCGTTCCCCCTCGCGCAGACCCGCCCACGAGGGCGGCGTCGCTCATCCCGGGCCACAGCTCCACCGCGCGCAGGCACCACCCGGGCAGTGTGGTGGGTCGGGGCGATGAGCGATCCGTAGACCTGGCCCGCGGGAGCCCAGGCTCCTCGGCGCCCGTCCTGCCGATCGGTCCTCAGGACCGCTGCAGGGGAAGAGGATCGTCCTCCTGAAGGCTCCCGACGGACGCGGGCTCCACATCGGGTGTGCCCATCCGGTTCAGCCGGGCACCGATGGAGGCGGCAATGCCCATCGCGTCCAGTCCGAGCTCCGTCTGCAGGGCAGAGCGATGGGCCTGTCCCAGGAACACATCGGGAATGCCCAGGGTGAGTACCGGCACACCGCTCTCGGACAGAGCATCACGCACTGCCCACCCGAAGCCGCCCTCGACAACCCCGTCCTCGACGGTGACCACAAGGTCTGCTCCCTCCACGCACACCTCCACGAGGTCCTCGGAGACGGGGAACAGCCAGCGCGGGTCCACGACCGTCACCCCCCGACCCTCCACGGCCAGGGCCTCTGCGGCCTCCAGGCACTCGGGTACCAGCGAGCCGGTGGCCACCACCACCACTCGCGGCGCACCTGCATCACCCTCGTGCTGCGCCAGGATGTCCACGCTGCCCCGTCGTCGCAGAGCGGGCACCGGTGCACAGAGGGCACCCTTGGGGTAGCGCACGACGGTCGGAGCATCACCCACTTCCACCGCCTCGTCGAGCTCCTCCCGCAGGCTCGCCTCGTCACGGGGTGCAGCCAGGCGCAGGCCCGGAACCACTTTGAGCATGGCCATGTCCCACATCCCGTTGTGGGAAGCACCGTCGTCACCCGTCAGGCCCGCCCTGTCCAGCACAAAGGTGACTCCGGCACGGTGCAGGCCGACATCCATGAGGACCTGGTCGAAGGCCCGGTTCAGGAAGGTCGCGTAGACGGCGAAGACGGGATGGGCTCCCGCAAAGGCCATACCCGCGGCGGAGGTGACGGCGTGCTGCTCGGCGATCCCGACATCCACGACGCGCCCGGGAAACTCCCGGGACATCGGCCCCAGGCCCACCGGGAGCATCATGGCCGCGGTCAGCGCCACCACATCCTCCCGTCGACGGGCGATCCTCACGATCTCATCGGCGAACACGCTGGTCCACCCGAAGCGGGCAGGCGCCACGGGCAGGCCCGTCTCCGGGTGGATGCGACCCACCGCGTGGAAACGATCGGCGATGTCCTCCTCGGCCGGGGTGTAGCCCCTCCCCTTCTCGGTGAGGACATGGACGATGACCGGCTCGTGCAAGGAGCGTGCACGGCCCAGGGCAGTCTCCAGGGCGACCTCGTCATGGCCGTCGAAGGGACCCAGGTACTTCAGACCGAGGTCCTCGAACATCACCTGGGGAGCCAGGACGTCCTTGACCCCGGCCTTCAGGCCGTGGAGTGCGTCGTAGGCGGCGCGCCCGGGGTCGCCCATGGACAGCAGTGTGCGCTTGCCCCATGCCAGGGTGCGTTCGTACTGCTGGGAGGTGCGCAGTGCGTCGAGATGGTGGGCAATGCCGCCGATCGTCGGTGCATATGACCGGCCGTTGTCGTTGACGACGATCACGAGGTTGCGCTGGGGTGAGGCGGCGATGTTGTTCAGGGCCTCCCACGCCATACCGCCCGTCAGCGCTCCGTCCCCGATCAGGGCGACGGTGAAGGTCGTGGATCCCCGTCGCTGCTTCTCCCTGGAGATGCCGTCCGCCCAGGACAGGGCCGTCGAGGCGTGGGAGTTCTCCACGACGTCGTGTGGGGACTCGGCCCGTGAGGGATATCCCGACAGGCCCCCCTCCTGGCGCAGCTTCGAGAAGTCGCGCCGACCGGTGAGGAGCTTGTGGACGTAGGACTGGTGACCGGTGTCGAAGACCAGGGTGTCGCGGGGGGAGTCGAAGACCCGGTGCAAGGCGATGGTGAGTTCGACGACGCCCAGGTTCGGACCGAGGTGGCCACCTGTGCGCGAGACGGAGGCGATGAGGTAGCGACGGATCTCGCCCGAGAGGTCCACCAGTTCTGCCGGGGTGAGCCCGCGCAGGTCACGGGGACCGCGGATCCGGGAGAGCAGGGGCAGATCGTCGGCACTGTCGGGAAGGACCATGGGTCGATTCTAGTGGCCCGCACCCCCAGT
>JAKECL010000296.1 GCA_030460725.1 Propionibacterium sp. | reverse complement strand
GGCGGGGTCTCGTCTGGGGGTCGTCGGCGCAGCATCGTTGACCAGCCCGGTGTTCCGGACGAGGGCGCGGCCGCATCTTCCCGCGACGGGTCCCCAGAGGAGGAGCGATGAGCGATTCCACCCTGACCATCGGCCTCCTGCTTCCCGAGGTGCTGGGCACCTACGGTGACACCGGCAATGCCTGGATCCTGCGCGAGCGGGCACGGCGACGCGGCATCGACGCCGAGGTCCACGTCATCGATCTGGACACCCCGATTCCCGAGAGCCTCGACATCTACGCCATGGGTGGAGGCGAGGACACGGCCCAGGCGCTGGCCGCCGAGAAGTTCGCCTCAGACCCGGGCCTGGTGCGCGCACTGGACGCCGGGCATCCTCTGCTCGCCATCTGCGCCTCCCTGCAGGTGCTCGGCCACTGGTATCGCGATGCGCGCGGTGAGAAGGTCGCCGGGATCGGTGTCCTGGACGTGACCACGGACCCCCAGGGGCATCGCACCATCGGGGAACTGGTCAGCGAGCCCTTGGTGGAGGGCCTCACCGATCTGCTCACCGGTTTCGAGAACCACGGCGGGGGCACTGTCCTGGGGCCCGATGCCGCACCCCTGGGTCGCGTCCTGGTGGGCACCGGCAATGGGACGCCAGAGGGGACCGAACCGGCAGCCGTGGCCACCGACGGGGTCGTCCAGGGGGCGATCATTGCGACCTACATGCACGGCCCGGCGCTGGCGCGCAATCCTCAGTTGGCGGACCTGGTGCTCTCCCGCGCGGTGGGGCGGGAACTGGAGCCGCTCGAGGTCCCCGGTGTGCCGGAGCTGCGTGCCGAACGCCTGCGGGCTTCCGGGGTGCGCCGTCCCTGAGGGACACGCTCACTGGGAACACGCTCGTTGGGAACACCGTCGCCCCGGAGCCATCGTCCCGCCCTCGTCCGGGGTCTGCGGCGGCCCGGCGGGCGGCCGGGGATCATGGCCGGTTAGACTTCTGACACCATGCCGCTCCCGGAAAGAGGCCGCAATGTCCACTCCTGACGAACCGACACAGGACCAGGGTCCGCGTTTCGGACAGCGCTCTCCCGGATGGAAGCCCGAGAACCCCCAGGGCACGGCTCCGGGACAGTCCTCCGGTACCCCCTGGCCCCAGTACGGTCAGAACACCGGCGCGACCGGGGGGTCCCCCTGGCCACAGGCCGGGGGCGCACAGCCCCAGGAACCCACGGGTTCTCCCGTGGCGGGAGCACCCGGATCAGGGCAGACAGGACCGACCTTCGGGCAGGGCGCCTACGGTTCGCAGCCTCCCTACGGCCAGCCCGCCCCCGGCGCACCGGTGCCGGGCCATCCGGGCGGTGCCTACACTCCCGGGCCGGTCGGCCAGCCCCAGAGCCTGCCCTCGCGCGCGTGGGCGATCGTGCTCATCGTCGTCGGCGTGCTCACCGCGACCGTCCTGGCTTTCATCGTGTTCCTCACGGTGCTGCTGACGGGCGCCGGTTTCCAGGACATGCTCTCCAACGCCACTGCCGTCCAGTCCGGGTCCTCCGTGACCGTCGACCAGACAGGCTCCTACCTGGTCAGTGCCACAGGCGGGGAGGCCGTGACGTGCACCCTGGAGGGCTCCGACGGGTCCACGCACGCCCTGGGGGCTACGACCGGGAGTTCTTCTGTCGTCCTCGGGACGGGTATCCCTGCCGGTGACTACACACTGGAGTGCACCGGCGCGGACAACGGGCAACTGGTCGGGATGACCGGTGTCGACACCTCCTCCTTGACCTCTGCGGGCACCAGTTCCGTCCTGTGGGGGACGGTCGTGGGTGTCATCGGGATCGTGTTGACGATCGTGGGGATCGTCTGGTTGGTGAAGATCAACCGTCGTCGTCGCGAGATCCAGCGTGGTCAGTGGAACGCCGGGCCGTATCGCCCCTGAAAGGTCGCGGCCTGACCCTCACCCGCGCGTGGTCTCCCCAGGAATGCCCCGACGCAGGTGAGGGCTGGTCCTCACAGAGGACAGGTGTCCCACTGTTCCGGCAGGGGGATTGAGCGCAGGAGGGGATTGGCCAGCGCCAGGATGAGGCCGACGACGCAGAATGCCAGGGCGGCCAGGATGATCGGGCCGATCGTGGTGTCCTCCAGGGCAACACCGACGACGGCGGGGACCACCATCGTCGCTCCGCTGCTGACGAAGTTGAGGACGGTCATGACCCTGCCCTGGTGGTCGATCGGGACCTGCGACATCGCGTAGGACAGGATTCCCGCGTTGACGACGGGACTTGCGAGGAATCCGACGGCGAAGGTGCCCAGGATCCACTCAAGGTTCTGCATGCGTGCCAGGGGCAGGAGACTCACGGTGATCCATCCGATCATCGCGATCGTCAGAGGACCGGTGGGGACGGTGCGCACGAGCCGCGGTCCGATGACGGCGCCGACCAAGGTGGACACCGCGATGGCGGTGTCCACCAGGCCGATGCGCCACGGAGTTTCCCCGATGGCGATGAGGTGGAAGTTCGCGGTGTAGACGATCGCGGAGATCCCGACATTGAGCACCATGGTGCACAGGAGCACCGAGAGCAGTCGACGGCGGTGCGACATCCAGGAGAATCCCTCGGCGAAGTCCGCGAGGAAGCGTGTGACCACAGCGCGGACGGGGTGTCCGCCGCCAGCACCGGGGACGGAGGCGGGGTCCTCGTCTGCCACCTCACCGATCCGGGAGTCACTCTGCGGCTTCCCGGAGCCCATGGACTCCCCGACCGCTGCGTGCCGGGGATGCAGATCCGTGCGAATGCGGCTGGTCGAGGCCGATGCCACACCGAAGAGCGCGATGGGCACCACCAGGGGGAGCCATGTCGCGATCCCGTAGAGCATGCCTCCCAGCGGACCTGACGCCATGGAGAAGGCAGCGTTGCGGCCCTCATTGTTGGCCTGCGCCTGGGGATAGAAGCGGGTGGGCACCAGTGATCGGAGTGCAGCATCAGAGGCAGTGAAGAACAGTCCTCCCGTCAGTGCGGAGAGGAAACCCGTGCACAGCAGCGCCACGTATCCCAGGTGTCCGGTGAGGAGCAGGGTTGTCGCCACCGTCCAGATGAGGATTCCGGTTCAACAGCGGAGGTGGATGCCGAGCCGACGGTCGATCCGGTCAACCACGGCACCGCCGAACAAGGAGGCGATCAGCGAGGTCGCGGCCATCAGCGTCGCCAGTGTCCCTGACGCCGTCGTTCTCCCCGTGAGGTCGAAGGCGAGGAGGGGCAGGGCGAATGAGCGCAACCCACCGCCCAGACCCAGTGCGGAGTCCCCGACAAACCAGTTCCGATAGTCCGGCAGCTTCCACAGGTCGCGGTGGGAGACC
>JAKECL010000295.1 GCA_030460725.1 Propionibacterium sp. | reverse complement strand
GGACGGCCGGTGGACCCGGTCGCCCGCTCCTGTTCAGGCCGAGCGACGCTGGGCGAGCAGGTGCTCCCTGCGTTCCTCCTCGGTCATCCCACCCCAGATGCCATAGGGCTCCTGGGCCCTCAGCGCGTGCTCGCGGCACTGTTCCAGCACGGGACAGGTGGCGCACACGGCCTTGGCTGCGGCGGCTCTGCGGCGACGTGTGGAGCCCCTCTCGCCCTCGGGGTGGAAGAAGAGCTCGGTGTCCATGTCGCGGCAGGCTCCGGAGTACTGCCACTCCCAAGCTTCCATCATGGGTCCGGGGAGTCGTGAGACGTCAGTCATTGCATCCCTGCTTTCCGTGGTCCGGGGGAGGGTCGGGGTGGAGGATCCGGCCGTTCCGATCTGGTGCAAGAGTACAGACTTGCGCACCAGTTGTTCAACAATGATCCAGGAACTCTCCGAAAACTCACAGCTTCGGGAGCGAGTCTGAATGGAGGCTGGGAATCTCTCCTCCATTCGCCTGCGACACGTGTGTCGCCTGCGCCGAGGAAGCCGTCCCGAGTGGCACGAAGTGGGTGGGGAGCAGAGAATCGTCACTGGGAAGACGCCATCGTGGGCGCCGCACCGGAACCCGGATGCGGTCGGAAGGGAGAGCACCTGATGCCGAAGGCTCAGATCGTCCGTGCGTTACCGGGCGTCCCGCTCTCGGTGACGGCGGTGTCGGCGAAGCTGGGTGTCTCCGCCTCGACGCTGAGGACCTGGGAACGGCGATACGGCCTGGGGCCCTCTGATGAACGTCGCGCCGGGGCGCACCGTCGCTACCGTCCGGAGGACGTCGAGCGGCTCTCGCGCATGCTCGAACTGGTCCGCTCCGGTGTGGGGGCTGCCGATGCGGCAGCAACCGTGCTGGCCATGGAGGATTCGGACCTCGACGTCACGATGGCGGGCACGACCGTGCCGTTGGTTCCGGTGACCTTGGTCGAGGCCGCGAGGAGCTGCGACCTTGAGCACCTGGAACGCCTCATCGGTTCCTCGGTCACGGTCAACGGTCTGGTGCACACCTGGTCCGACCTCATCGAACCCGCCATGGAGTGGATCCTGGGCTCAGACGAAGGGGAGGAGCCCGGCAGCGCTCCGTCCTCCATCCTCACGGTGGCGGTCCTTGCCGTCATTCGCTCCGTGTCCGACCACCGGCCGCGTGAGCGGACCCCCGACGCCGCAGGTGTCGTCGTCATGGCCGACCAGGATCATTCACTGGCCGCCCATGTCGCAGGCGTCGCCCTGCAGTGGAACGGGATCCCCACCTCCGTGATCTCCACAGGACTGCACGCGGGGAGCACCGGTGCCCAACGCTTCGCGGCCTACCGGGCGCGCACAGGTGCCTCAGTGGTGGTCGTCATGGGGCGCGGTGCCTCCTGCGAGAAGCTCATGGACTGCGTCGCCGGGACGGGAGACGTCGACATCGTTTTGGTGGGGGCTGATTCGCCCCACGTCCTGGACCAGCACGTCCAGAGGGTGCGCACCCTGTCGGCCTGTGTCGACGAGACCGTCGCCCTTGCGCGGGCCAAGATGGCACAGGCATCAACCGGGGACACAACGGACTGAAGCACGCCCTCGGCGTGAACGTGGGTCAAGGGTGGTAACTTGTCCGATGGCCCCCTCCGGGGGTCGGCGATGATGCGCACCCAGAAAGGCCACCGATGGACACCCCGTGGGACGACCGAGCTATCCAGGCTGAATTCGACACCGAGTTCCGCGCTGTCGTGGACTTTGCGCGCAACTCGCGGGTCGCCACCGGCTTCGGATACCTGGGCCCCCAAGGCCTGGTCGACACCGAACGGCCCGTGGAGCTGTGGATCACCTGTCGCATGACCCACGTCTTCTGTCTGGCTGCCCTGCAGGGGATCGAGGGCGCTGCTGAACTCGCAGATCACGGCCTTGCGGCTCTGCGGGGCCCGTTCCACGACCCCGAACACGGCGGGTGGTACTCCGCCATTGCGCACACCGCGGACCAGAACGGGGCGGGCGTGCCCTGGGAGGGCACTCGCAAGGAAGCCTATGCGCACGCCTTCGTGGTCCTGGCCGCCACCTCCGCCGTGGCTGCCGGACGGCCTGGTGGGTCGGAGCTGTTGGAGGCGGCCCTGGAGGCTCAGGACCGCTTCTGGTGGGAGCCTGAGTACGGCAGGGTGAAGGAGTCCTGGGACCTCGGGTTCACCCGGACCGAGGACTACCGGGGCATCAATGCCAACATGCACACCACGGAGTGCTACCTCTCGGCCTTCGATGTGACGGGGGACCGCAAGTGGCTGGACCGTGCCCGCGGCATCCTCCTCTTCGTCCACGACCGCGCCCAGGAACGCAACTGGCGCATTCCGGAGCACTTCGACTCCCAGTGGGAGGTCCTCCCCGACTACAACAAGGACCAGCCGGCCCACCCATTCCGGCCCTTCGGGGTCACACCCGGTCACGGGATCGAATGGTCCCGCCTCATGTTGCAGGCACGTGCAGCCCTGGTCACCCTCGGTGAGGAGCCGGGGGAGTGGATGCTGGACGGTGCACGCCACCTCTTCTCCCGGGCCGTGGAGGACGGATGGGACGTGGACGGTGCACCGGGTTTCGTCTACACGACCGACTTCGACGGCACTGCTGTGGTGCGTGAACGTATGCACTGGGTGCTGTGCGAGGCGATCGGGGCTGCCGTGGTCCTGGGGCGTGTCCTTGCCGAGGAAGGTGGGACGGAGGACGAGATCGCGGGGCTCAGTGAGGACTTCGCAACGTGGGTCGACTACGCCGACACCTACCTGCGTGAGGCTCCCGGACGCTGGTACCACGAGCTGACGCCTGACAACGAGCCCGGCACGCGCACCTGGCCCGGCAAGCCCGATGCCTACCATGTCGCCCAGATGCTGCTGCTGCCGCGGCTGCCGGTCACCCCGACCTTCGCGACTGCGATCAGGGACGGTCACCTCACCTCCGTGGAGTGAACGGGGGATCTGTCGAGCCCGGGGCAGTGTGGGCTGAGGCCTGACCTCACCGACGCAGTGGGAAGCGCGCCACCCAGTGGGTGTGACCACTCTCGCGTCGGGCCCCCTCGGGGCCCCACCTACACTTGGGTCATGGGTGACTTTGACGCGGCCGACCCCTTCGGCCTGACCGGACTGACCTACGATGACGTGCTCCTGCTCCCGGAACTCACGGACGTGGTTCCTGCTGATGTGGACACCACGGCGCGACTCACCAAGGGGATCTCACTGCACATCCCGTTGGTCTCAGCGGCGATGGACACGGTGACCGAGGCTCGCATGGCGATTGCCATGGCGCGCCAGGGCGGTATCGGCATCCTCCACCGCAATCTCTCCATCGAGGACCAGGCCCAGCAGGTTCGCCAGGTCAAGCGTTCGGAGTCCGGCATGGTTGAGGACCCCGTGACCGTGGGGCCCGACGCCACCATCGA
>JAKECL010000294.1 GCA_030460725.1 Propionibacterium sp. | reverse complement strand
CGCCCTCGTCCTGGCCCTGGCGGGGCTCGGGGCGTCCGCGATCCTGGGGCCCTCCAAGAAGAACAAGGTCAAGGCCCAGAACTACGAGTGCGGCATCGACCCCAGCGCACAGGACATCACCCGGGGTCGCTTCCCCGTGCGCTACTACCTGGTGGCGATGACCTTCATCATCTTCGACATCGAGGTCGTCTTCATGTACCCGTGGGCAGTCAGCTTCAACCAGCTGGGGCTCTTCGGCCTGGTGGCCATGCTCACCTTCATTGCCCTGATCACGGTGCCCTACATCTACGAGTGGCGCCGCGGCGGCCTGGACTTCTGAGGAGGAACCGACATGGGACTTGAGGAGCAGTTGCCCGCAGGAATCGCCCTGACGAGCGTGGAGAAGGTCCTGGGCCTGGCCCGCAAGCACAGCCAGTGGCCGGTGACAATGGGTCTGGCCTGCTGCGCCATCGAGATGATGGCGGCGGGCACGCCGCGCTTCGACATGTCGCGCTTCGGCCTGGAGGTCTTCCGCGCCTCCCCGCGCCACGCCGACGTCATGATCGTCTCGGGCCGCGTCTCCCAGAAGATGGCCCCGATCATCCGTCGCGTCTACGACTCCATGCCTGAACCCAAGTGGGTGATCTCCATGGGCGCCTGTGCCTCCTCGGGCGGCATGTTCAACAACTACGCGATTGTCCAGGGCTGTGACCACATCGTCCCCGTGGACGTCTACCTGCCCGGGTGCCCGCCGCGCCCCGAAGCCCTGATCCACGCCGTGCTCACCCTGCGCGAGCAGATTGCCAAGGAACCCCTGGGAGCCGACCGCCGCGCGATCGCCCGCAAGGCTGAGCAGGCCGCACTGGCCGCCACACCCACCCACCAGATGAAGGGACTGCTCGCATGAGCGACGACCTCACCGAGGTCCCCGACCAGGGGCAGTCCCCCGTTCCCCACGGGGCAGGTGCCCGTGCCTTCCCCCAGCCCGAACCCATTGCCGTGCGCCACGGCAGTTTCGGCGTCCACGACGCCGGGGACACCACCGGCTTCGGTGGCCTGCAGGAGACCTTCACCCTGCCCGGTGAGTCGCCGCGCCCCTACGGTGGGTGGTTCGACTCGGTCGTGGACATCCTGGAGGAGCTCCTCACCGAGGACGGCCTTGCCCCCGCCGATGTCATCGAGAAGGTCGTCGTCGAGCACGGCGAGCTCACGATCTTCATCGTGCGCGAGCACATCGAACGCGTGGCCCGCCACCTGCGCGACGACCAGGACCTGCGTTTCGAGCTGTGCCTGGGCGTGAGCGGCGTGAACTACCCCGCTGACCGGGGGCGCGAACTGCACGCCGTCTACCCTCTGATGTCCATCACCCACAACCGCCTGCTGCGACTTGAGGTCGCCTGCCCGGATGCGGATCCCCACATCCCCTCCATCGTCGCGGTCTATCCCGCCAACGACTGGCAGGAGCGCGAGACCTGGGACCTCATCGGGATCGTCTTCGACGGGCACCCCGCCCTGACACGCACGGCGCTGCCCGACGACTGGGTGGGCCATCCCCAGCGCAAGGACTATCCCCTGGGTGGCATTCCCGTGGAGTACAAGGGCGCCACCGTTCCCCCGGCCGACACACGGAGGTCGTACAACTGATGACTGACCAGACCCACCGTTTCCACGCCGCCCCCGGATCCGCGTCGCTGGACGCCGACGAGGTGCCCGAGGTCCTCGCCCAGGGCGGGGACTGGGAAGACGTCCTCAACGAGATCCACAAGATCTCCCAGGAGCGCATCGTCCTGAACATGGGACCCGTCCACCCCTCGACCCATGGCGTGCTGCGCCTGGTCCTGGAACTGGACGGCGAGCTGGTGCGTGAGACCCGCGTCGACACCGGGTACCTGCACACCGGCATCGAGAAGAACATGGAGTACCGCACCTGGACCCAGGGCGTCACCTTCTGCACGCGCATGGACTACGTGGCGCCCTTCTTCCAGGAGGTCGCCTACTGCCTGGGCGTCGAGCGTCTGCTGGGGATCACCCAGGACGTGCCCGAGAGGGCCACCCTGATCCGCGTGCTGCTGATGGAACTCAACCGCATCGCCTCCCACGTGGTGGCCATCGGCACCGGTGGCAACGAGCTGGGCGCCACGACCATGATGACCATTGCCTTCCGAGGGCGCGAGGAGATCCTGCGGATCTTCGAGCGCATCACGGGTCTGCGCATGAACCACGCCTACATCCGCCCCGGCGGCGTTCCCCTGGACCTGCCCGCCGGCATGGTGGAGTACATCAGGGAGAAGCTGCCGAAGATCCGCCACGACATCGGGGAGCTCCAGGACCTGTGCGTCCAGAACCCGATCTTCAAGAAGCGCTTCATCGGCACCGGCTACATGCCGCTGTCAGCCACCATGGCCCTGGGCTTCACGGGACCCGGCCTCAAGGCAGCGGGCGTGCCCATGGACCTGCGCAAGCAGCAGCCCTACTGCGGCTACGAGGACTTCGAGTTCGACGTCCCCACCTACGACGCCAATGACGCCTACAACCGCACGATGGTGCGCTTCGACGAGTGCTACCAGTCCCTGCGCATCATCAACCAGGTGCTCAAGCGCCTGGAGGCCACCCAGGGCGCCCCCGTCATGGTCGACGACCCGCAGATCGCCTGGCCCTCGCGGCTGAGCGTGGCCAGCGACGGTCAGGGCAACTCCCTGGACCACATTGCGGAGATCATGGGGGAGTCCATGGAGTCCCTCATCCACCACTTCAAGCTGGTGACGGAGGGCTTCCGCGTTCCCGCGGGACAGACCTACGTCACCGTCGAGCACGCCAAGGGTGTGCTGGGCGTCCACCTGGTCTCCGACGGGGGGACACGGCCCTTCCGGGCCCACTTCCGTGACCCCTCCTTCGCGAACCTGCAATCCCTGGCCATGATGACCGAGGGCGGCCAGCTGGCCGACGTCGTCGTCTCACTGGCCACCATCGACCCGGTCCTGGGAGGCGTCGACCGATGAGTTTCACCCCTGACGTGGAGGCGAGGCTGCGCACCGAGGCCGCAGAGGTCATCGGGCGCTACCCCAGCGGCCACTCACGTTCCGCCCTGCTTCCCCTGCTGCACCTGGTCCAGTCCGAGGACGGCTTCGTCTCCGCGGACGGTATCGCCCTGTGCGCCGACCTCCTGGGGCTGACCCGCGCCGAGGTCTCGGCCGTGGCCACCTTCTACACCCAGTACAAGCGCCACCCCACGGGGGAGTTCCTGGTGGGGGTGTGCACCAACGCCCTGTGTGCCGTCATGGGTGGCGACGAGATCTGGGAAGCCGTCTCCGAGCACGTCGGCGTCGGCACCGACGAGACCAGCGAGTCCGGGCGCATCACCCTGGAACGCATCGAGTGCAACGCGGCCTGCGACTACGCCCCCGTCGTCATGGTCAACTGGGAGTTCTTCGACAACCAGACCCCCGACTCCGCCCTCGC
>JAKECL010000293.1 GCA_030460725.1 Propionibacterium sp. | reverse complement strand
GTCCCCCCGGGGGCGCGGGGGGGGGGGGGGGGCCGGCGCCCCCCCCCCCCACACCCCCCCCCCCCGGGCCCACTACGGACCTCGATCTGAGGAGTGGACATCCCGGTCCGTCCCCGGCCCCGCTCTCACCCGACCCGGGGATCCCCTGCAGATCGGAGGACAGAGTCACAGACCGAAGGGAAGGGAAACGCTGGACCGCTCGATTTCCAGGAGTCGGTCGTACTTGGCCACTCGCTCTCCACGGGCCGGCGCGCCGGACTTGATCTGCCCGGTCCCCGTCGCAACCGAGAGGTCCGCGATGAACGTGTCGGTGGTCTCTCCCGAGCGGTGCGACACCATCTGCGAGTATCCAGCGTGGCGGCACACGGCTTGCGCACGGAGGGTCTCCGTGACGGTTCCTATCTGGTTGGGCTTGATCAGTGCGGAGTTTCCGATGCCGTTCCTGACCGCCTGGGCGATGAGGGCCGGATTCGTGACGAAAAGGTCATCGCCCACCAGTTGGACTCGCCCACCCAGGCGCTCGGTGAGCGTCTTCCATCCCGCCCAGTCGTCCTCGGCGAGCCCATCCTCCAGGGACCACACCGGGAAGTCCGTGATGATCTGCTCGTACCGGTCGATCAGCTGGTCCGCGTTCAGGGCCTCGCCGGCAACCGTGTAGACCCCGTCCTTGTGGAACTCCGAGGAGGCGGGGTCCATGGCAATGGCAACGCCGTCACGACCCGGCGTGTACCCGGCATCCCGGATTGCCGCGACCATGAGCCAGAGGATCTCCTCCGGTGACGAGATGTCCGGGGCGAACCCCCCCTCGTCTCCCAGGCCGGTGGACTCCCCCCGATCACGCAACTCGGCACGCAGACGGTGGTAGATCGTGGCCCCGGCCCTCAGCGCTTCCGAGAACGAGGGGGCTCCGATGGGAGCCAGCATGAACTCCTGGAATTCGAGATCATTGGCGGCATGGACACCGCCGTTGAGGACGTTGAAGTGGGGAACAGGCAACCTCGGGGTCACCCCGCGGGGAATGAGCGATTCCCACAGGGGGAGGCCCTCCGCAAAAGCGCGTGCCGCAGCCATGGACACCCCGAGGATCGCATTGGCCCCGAGCCGTCCCTTGTCCGGGGTCCCGTCGAGTTCGACGAGAGCATCGTCGAGTTCCGCCTGGCAGGACCAGGTCTTCCTTTCGAGGAGGTCCGTGATCTCGCCCTCGACGTGTCCCACGGCACGGCTCACGCCCCTGCCGTCGTAGCGCGCGGGATCGCCGTCGCGCAGTTCGACGGCCTCCCGGGATCCTGTGGATGCACCTGAGGGGACACCTGCCACGTACCTGAGCCCCTCAGCGGTCCCCAGGGTGACCTGGACCGTCGGGTTTCCCCGCGAGTCGAGGATCTCCAGCGCCGAGACCGACGCAAACCGGACATCTGTGCGAGTCATGTCACCACGTCCCATCCCGCCCCACCATGCACCAGGGCGAACCGATCGATTCGGGTCCGTGTGGAAGGAATGGCGTCGTCACCACGGTCACGGCGCACCCGATCCACCGGGATCCAGGGACCGTTGGCGGCACACGTGCCGCAGTTGAAGGCGAGCCCCACCGCCTGACAGGTTCGAGCCTACATCCGAGGACCTGCCGTCTCAATGGTGTGGCGAGCACGCGCACGACGTCGACCCAGGGTCCATGGCATCGGTCAGAGCCGGAACAGGGCAAGCCCGAGCAGTCCCGCGCAGAGGCTGAGGATGATCATGCCTCCCGCATGCGCGCACCCTGCGAGAAGCCGACCTGTGCGCACCAGTCGTGCACCTTCCACACTGGCCGTGCTGAAGGTGGAGTATCCACCCAGGAAGCCAGTCCCGAGCACGGGGGACAGGGCCGCCAGTGCAGGGACAACCGAAGCTGCTCCCGTGAGCAGACCGATGCAGAAGCAGGCGGAAACGTTCACCACGACAGTCCCCAGGGGAACTGACGAGGTGCTCCGCCCCGTCACCCAGGAATCGACGAGGAATCGCAGCGCCGCGCCCAGACCTCCCATGACGGCGATCCCGAACCACATGAGAGGACTCATCGTGTCGCCCCCTCTGCGGAGGCGGGACGACCAGGAGTTGCCGGTTCGCTGCCTCCACTGACGGGAGTGGCGGTGTGAGGACTGAGGGACCGCACTCCGGCCCTTCCTGCCTCCATGCCCAGAGCGGCGCAGAACAGCCCGACGAGAACGCTCCCGACCACGTAGACCACTCCCAGACCGAACTGGGCCCCGGAACCCGTGAGCAGCCGGTCGCTCTCGAGCACGAAGGTGGAGTACGTGGTGAATCCGCCGATGACGCCTGTTCCTGCGCCGATCCTCACGGCCTTCCTCCATCCGGAGTCTGGACCGGAAAGGGCCAACGCCTCCTGAAGAACCCCCAGCAGGAACGAGCCGACCATGTTGATGGTCCATGTCGTCCACGGGAACCCGTGCTCCGCAGCAGGATGGGCCGTTTCGAGCACAGCCCGCACAATCGTGCCCAGGGCACCGCAGAGCGCCACCAGTCCCGCCCAGGGGAGCAGGGCGGCCAGGGGCCGCCGGACCACGTGCCTCACATCGTCCATGGGGCGTCAAGATCCTTCCAGTCCACCACACTCACGGGAACCGTCAGTACGGGACGGTGCTGATGATGTGCCAGGTGCATCCCCACCGAACCCTCGACCATTTCGCGCAGTTGTGCGCCGACGCCACGTCTGCGTGCGCCCACGACGATCACGCACGCATCAACCGTCCGTGCGAGGTGCGTCAGCGCCCGGTCCGGGCGCCCGGCCAGGTAGTGGAAGTCCCAGGGGACCTGCAGGTCGCCGAGGGTGTCCGCGCAGCGGAGCTCCAACCTGTCGTGAAGCCCGGTCCAGTCACCGTCCACCGCATCCGGACTCACCGGCGCATGCCTCACAGTGCCGTCCTGGAGTTCCTCGATGACATACCGCGTCACGTCGACAAACGCGACGTGGATCCGCGTATCGCCCATCGCGTGTGCAAGCGAGGCTGCTGTGCGCAGCACCAACGGATCCTGGTCCGGCACCAGACCCACGACCACCGGCCGGTCTGTGAACGGGACCAGCCGTTCGACACTCGGTTGGGGGACTGCCTTCGGAGCCATTCCAAGCTCCCTCCCGGTGGGCATGACCTGCCCACCCCAGTGAGTGGACAGGAACCATCAGCCCCGGTGGGCGGTTCGGGCTCGCGCCCCGGCGGGATCCATCGCCGCTTCCACGATAGCAGCCCGACCACGGGGCGTGTCAGGACCACCGGGAGCAGACGCTGCACGGGACACGGAGGCCTCCCGGGAGGCGCGAGGCACCGCGCGGGAGCAGGTCGCGGTCCCGGGGATCCCTGTCCGAACCTCCCCTCAGGCGCGGGACGCCGGTCCCGAGGGCAGTGCCACCAGGAACTCCGGGGAGCGGAACCCGTGCTCCTCGAAGG
>JAKECL010000292.1 GCA_030460725.1 Propionibacterium sp. | reverse complement strand
CCAGACGCCCCCGCAACGGCTCCCCCCCGCACGCCCTTGTCATCGGTGGTGGGCTGGCCGGACTGGCCACGGCAGGTCTCCTGGCCCGCGACGGCTACCGCGTCGATCTCTTCGACCGCGGGGAGGAGGTGGGAGGCAGGGTCGGTGAGATCCGCATGGACGGCTTCCGCTTCGACACGGGCCCGACCTGGTACCTGATGCCTGAGGTCTTCGAGCACTTCTTCACGCTGATGGGCTCACGGATCGAGGACCATCTCGACCTCGTCCCCCTGGACCCGGCCTATCGCCTCTTCGCTGGTGCCCACCCCCCGGTGGACGTGCACTCTGGGGTGGAGCGTGTCGTCAAGCTCTTCGAGGAACGCGAACCCGGTTCAGGGGCCGCCGTGCGCGCCCACCTCGCCTCGGCGGCCCGGACGTACTCCCTGGCCATGGACAACTTCCTCTACACGAACTTCCAGTCGCTCCTCCCCTGGATGAACCAGGACGTCCTCACCGGGCTCCCCGGCCTGGCACGCCTGCTCACCGAGTCCCTGGAGACCCAGGCCACGCGCGTGGTGGAGGATCCCGTCCTGCGCCAGATGCTCACCTTCCATGCGGTCTTCCTCTCGGCTGCCCCCTCCATGGCTCCCTCGATGTACCACCTCATGACGCATCTGGACCTCGGCCAGGGGGTCCTCCATCCCCGGGGCGGCATGCACCGGGTGGTGGAGGCAGTGGAGGAGGTGGTGCGCTCCGCCGGGGTCCGAGTCCACACCGGCTGCGAGGTCGAGGCCATCCTCACCCGTGCGGGCGGGCGTGGACGGACCCGGGCCACCGCGACAGGACTGCGGGTCAGGGACACGCAGGGCCGGGTGAGAGAGGTCCCGGGGGATGTCGTGGTCTCCGGGGTGGACCTGTGGCACACCGAGACGGCCCTGCTGCCTCCGCACCTGCGCTCCCACCCGCCCAGGTACTGGGAGCGCACCACGGACGGGATCGGGACGGTCCTGGGCATGTTCGGGGTCGAGGGGACGCTGCCCGAACTCGCCCACCACTCCTTCTTCTTCACCGAGGACTGGCAGGAGAACTTCGCCGCCATCTTCGGTGGGGGGCCGCGCATCCCCGATCCTGCCTCCGTGTACGCCTGTCGTGTCGGTGCGACGGAGGACGGGGATGCCCCACCCGGCCACGAGACGCTCTTCCTCCTGGTCCCGGTCGCCGCCGATGAGGCGGTCGGCCACGGTTCGATCTCACGGGGGCGGGGACAGGGTGATCCCCTGGTGGAGGAGACCGTCGACAGGGCGCTCGCGCAGGTGGGGAGGTGGGCCGACATCCCCGACCTGGGTTCGCGCATCCGGACACGTGTGACGCTGGGACCCGCGGACCACGCCTTCCTGCACCACTCCCACAATGGCAATGCCCTGGGACCTGCGCACACGCTGTCCCAGTCGGCGTTCCTGCGCGCTGGCTCCGCCTCGCGTCGGGTCGACGGGCTCCTCCACGCCGGGCAGACGACGACGCCGGGCATCGGGGTGCCCATGGCGCTGATCAGCGCGGAGAACGTCCTCAAGCGGCTCCACGGTGACACCTCCGCCGGCCCTGTCCCGGAACCCCCACCCCTCCGATGCTCACCTGCTGCATCGTCCGTGGTGCCCGGATGACGGGAACAGGGTGGGTCTACGCCACGGTCCTGGTGATCTCGGCCCTGTGCATGCTCGTGGTCGACCGCCGGTGGCGGCTCGCGCTGTTCCGCGCACCGCTCCCCACCGCCCTCACGATCGCCTCCTGTGTCGCGGTGCTGCTCCTGTGGGACCTGGCAGGCATCCGGCTGGGTCTCTTCATCCGCGGTGCGGGCCCCTGGCAGTCGGGTCTCCAGCTCGCCCACGAACTGCCCGTGGAGGAGCTCCTCTTCCTCACCTTCCTCTCCCACCTCACACTGGTCATCGATGCCGGGCTCTCCCGCCTGCGTGCACTGGGCGGGGCGTTCTCGCGGGCCGTGGGTCTCCTCCCCACCCTGGGCGTGCTCGTCCTCCTTCCCCTCCTCCTGGTCTCCACCGCGCGCCACGACGGGAACGCCTCCATGACCTACCTGCTCCTGGACGCAGCCTTCCTGGTGCCGCTCCTCCTGCTCGCGGCGTTGTGGGGAGGCGGGGTGGGCCGACGCCCCTGGGACTCCTCGACGAGGGCGACCCTGGCGGTCCTCGCGCTGTTGACCGCCCTCTTCGACTCCCTGCTCATAGCCTTCGGCATCATCGACTACGACTGGTCGCTGACCTCGGGGGTCCGGGTGGGACTGGCCCCGGTGGAGGACTTCGCGTATGTCCTGGCCACAGCGACCCTTGCCCCGGTGGTGCTGCGTCGCCTGGGTGGGGCGGGGGCCGCGACTGCTCGGTCCACCAGATCCTCCTCACCCCGGTTGGCGGCCGACCAGGATCAGCGACCTGTCATCCCTGCAGACACCGAGGAGACACCGTGAACACCGTGCGGATGCTGGTCGCCACTTCACGTCCACTCTCCTGGATCAACACCGCCTACCCCTTCGCACTTGTGCTGTGGCTCCTCACGCGCCAGGTCGATGCGACTCTCGTCGTGGGTACCCTCTTCTTCCTCCTCCCCTACAACCTCGCGATGTACGGCGTCAACGACGTCTTCGACCACGAGTCCGATCTGCTCAACCCGCGCAAGGGTGGGGTGGAGGGGGCCCTGGTCCCCCGTCGGCGTCACCGCACCATCCTGGTGGCGGTGGTCGTCCTCACCGTGCCCTCGGCTCTCGCGTTGGCGGTGCTGGCGGGCCCCCTGGCCGCACTCGTCCTGGCGGTCGTGCTCTTCGCAGTCCTCGCCTACTCCGCACCCCACCTCCGGTTCAAGGAGATCCCCTTCCTGGACTCAGCGACTTCCGCGACCCACTTCGTGGGTCCGGCACTGGTGGGCCTGGCCGCTGCGGTGCCCCTGACCTCCGTGTCGCTGGCCACCCGGGAGGTCGCCCTGCCGCTGGTGGCGTTCTTCCTGTGGTCCATGGCCTCGCAGGCCTTCGGCGCCGTCCAGGACGTGGTGCCGGACAGGCAGGCCGGTCTGCGCTCGGTGGCCACCCAGATCGGTCCGCGGGCGACGGTGCGCCTGGCGGCCGCAGGCTATCTCCTGGCGTCCCTCCTCCTGCTGCTCGCAGGTGGGGCGGCGGGGTGGGTCGCTCCGTTGTGCCTGGTCTACGCCCTCTCGGTACTTCCCTGGTGGGGGGTGACGGTGGAGAAGTCGGCCGATGCGCACGCCGGCTGGGTGCGCTTCCTGTGGCTGAACTACCTCGTCGGGTTCCTCGTGACCATGGTGGTCATTGCCGCAGTGAACGGCGTCCTGCCCACCTGAGCACGAGGGCGTCGCGGAGCCTCGCCCCATCCGGGGAACACCAACGGACGGGCTGCGCCCCACATGCACATGCCCGCACCGGGCAGTACCCGGGCTCCTCGTGCCCCTGCGGTGCAGACGGCTGGGCAGGAGCCCCAGTGGTGCAGACTGCTGGGCAGGAGCCCCAG
>JAKECL010000291.1 GCA_030460725.1 Propionibacterium sp. | reverse complement strand
GGCGGAGCGCACCCACCGACAGGCTGATCTGGAGGGCGTCCCCCGTGTCCGCCTGTCCACACCTGCGGCCTTCTTCGCCGACGCCCTGGAGGAGGCGACCCGGGAGGTCCCGCTCGCCCCGACCTGGGTCGGTGAGCTCTACCTGGAGAACCATCGAGGTGTCCTCACCTCCCAGCACCGCACCAAGTGGGGCAACCGCCACTGCGAGCACCTGCTGCGCGAGGCCGAACTGTGGGCGACCACAGCGACGGTTCGTCTGGGGACTCCCCACCCCACCCGGCAGCTGCGCGAGGCGTGGCGCACCCTCCTGCTCCTGCAGTTCCACGACATCCTGCCGGGATCCTCCATCACCTGGGTCCACCGCGAGGCCGAACACATGTACGCGCAGCTGGAGGCCGACCTCGAGGGACTCATCGCCTCCTCGCTCGCGTCGCTGACGGGCACCGGCACGACCGTCATGCTCGCGAACGCGGGACCCTTCACCCTCGACGCCGTCCCCTCGGCGGCGGTGCGCGCACCGGGTGGTGGGGTCCCGACCCTGGTCGACCAGCAGGTTCCGGGACCCGGTGCCGCGCAGGTCCACGCTCCCGGTGCTGCGTCCTCGGCTCCGGCGGTCCGGGTCGAGGCGGGGTCGGTCGAGGAGAGGGCTGGGGGCACCCAGGGTGTGACCGTGGTGGACAACGCGATCCTGCGCCTGCAGGTCGATGCCCAGGGCCAGGTCACCTCCCTGGTCCACCTCGCCTCCGCTCGCGAACTGGTGCCGCCGGGGCAGGCCCTGGTCCGCCTGCACCTGCGCCGCGACATCCCCACCGACTGGGATGCGTGGAACATCGACCGTGCCGACATCGACTCCGGCACGCTGCTGACCAGCGCCACCTCCGTCGAGGTGCGCACCGACGAGGGCGACGCCGTCGTGCGCGTGGTCCGTCACCACGGCGCCTCCACCTTCACCCAGGAACTCCGTCTGGCACCGGGTTCTGCGAGGCTGGACATCACCACCGAGGTGGAGTGGTGGGAGCGCCACAAGCTGCTCAAGTTGGAGTTCCCCCTGGCGCTGCACACGGACCGGGCCGAGTCCGAGGTCCAGTTCGGTCACGTCACCCGACCCATCCACACCAACACCTCCTGGGACGATGCGCGTTTCGAGACGGTGGCACTGCGCTGGGTGCGTGTGGCCGAGGGCGACTTCGGCGTGGCGGTGGCCAATGACAGCACCTACGGGCACTCCCTGCGCCGTCTCCACGGCTCGGACGGACCGTGGGTGGAGGTGGGGGAGTCCCTCCTACGTGCACCCACCGCCCCGGATCCGGAGGCCGACCAGGGCCACCACGTGCTGCACACCAGCCTCCTGGTCGGGGCCTCCACCCAGGACGCCGTGCAGGAGGGCTACCGGCTGAACCTGCCCTTGCGACGGGTCACGGGTGCCCACGAGGTCGAACCCCTGGTGTGGACGGAAAAGGGCAGCGGTGTCATCGAGGCCGTCAAGCTCGCCGAGGACGGCTCCGGGGACGTCGTGGTGCGCCTCTATGAGGCCCTGGGGCGGCGGGGGAGGACCGTGGTGCGCCTGGGGTTCTCACCGACCTCCGTGGTGGCGGTGGACGGAGCGGAGCGGAGACTGCAGGAGGCAGTGCGCGCCGCGGCGGTGGAGACGCCGAGCAGTGGGGGAGCGGACACGGAGGTCGGAGCCGTGGGGCGGACGGGTCCGGTGGGATGCGACGGGCCACCACCTGCGCAGGTGGAGTGGGACGGAGGATCCGACATCGTCGCCGTGGTGCTGCGTCCCTTCCAGCTGGCGACCCTGAGGATCAGTCCCGCGCACTGACAGGAGGGCAGGAACCGGCCCCGCCCCGAGGCTTCGCTGTCACATTCTCCCGGAGTCCGGTCTCCCGTTGGAGGGGGTGTCTCCTCGTCCTAACGTGGCCCGCATGGACGAGACGCGGACCGCAGCAATCGGTCAGAGCCTGTGCGGGGTCACGTGCGTGAGCACCGCCGCCGGGCACGAACTCCATGCCATCCGGGCATGCGCTGCCTCCGCCATGCCGAGC
The DNA here is from genome assembly GCA_030460725.1 of Propionibacterium sp. GTDB lineage: Bacteria > Actinomycetota > Actinomycetes > Actinomycetales > Actinomycetaceae > Pauljensenia. Next base: position 1,461 of record JAKECL010000291.1, on the reverse strand, counting down.
CGGTGGGTGGACGCACTGGTCCACTGCGTACGGGAGGACGGTTCCCTGGAGGTCGTCGAGGCGTACACGGGCCGGGTGCACCGACTCTGGAACCACGCCGACCTGACCGAGGCAGTCCGACCGGGCGAGCCCGTGGCCCTGCAGGAGGCCTACGGGGTGCTCGCCCTGCCGGGTCGACTGGTGAGTGTCCGGTCCCTCGATGCCGCCGCTGAGGCTGCCTAGTCGAGAGGGACCGCGACACCCGGGGCTTCAGCCCCGGGGTGCCCCGTCTCCCTGCCGGGACGGGGCACACATCGTGGCAACGCAATGGCCGGGTGACCTCAGGGTCACTTGGCCATCATCATCTTCATCGAGCCCATCATGGACTCGCAGGCCTTGGCGCAGTCCATGCAGACCTGTGCGCAGGCCTTCATGTGCTCCGTGTCGTCATGCTTCATGCACTCCTCGGCACAGGCCCGGGCCATCATCATGCAGGCCTCGAGCACCTGCATCATGACTGCTGCGTCCATGCCACTGGGGCGCATCATCATGCGCATCGTGGCATGGCACATGTCGGCGGTGTCCATGCACATGGCCATGCAGCGAGCCATGCCCTCCATCCCGGAGGAGGCGCACATGTCCGCACACATCGTGCAGGACTGCTCGCAGGCCGAACACGATTCGATGCACTGCTGCATCATCATCATGTCCATGCCGGGCATCTCCTTGTCGAGCATGGCCATCATCGGGGATGACATCATGTCCATCACTGCCCGCTTCCCTCGGTGTCCGTCCGGCAGGGCCCTGCCGTGTGCTCCGACCACCGTCGCCACCCATGGTAGGTCGATGTGGCGCGCATCACCATGGGCCGTGTGGGTGGGACCCAACCGTCCCGGGGACCATTGCCCGGTCGGGTCAGGAGCTCGGTGTCGAGTCCTGTGACCCCTCGGACGTCAATGGGTCGCCCTCGTCCTCGTGGCTGATGACGAAGGCCGCACCCGCCAGAGCGGCGTCACGTGCATCGCCGGCGGCATTGACCAGGGGGTAGACGCCGAGCTTCAGCAGGGTGTTGGCCATGGGTGGCCCCATGTGTCCGGTGACGACGGCGCGCACGGAGTGTTCGCGGATGAATCGCACGATGTTCGCGTGGTGGGAGCCCTCCGAGCTCGCGGTGTCGTGGGAGATGTCCCAACGGACGTCCACCGGTTCCCAGGAGACGATGGTCCCGCGTGCGATGGTCGCCAGGGCGACGGTGTGGGCCTTGCCCCACCCCGCTCCCACCTCATCACCGTTGAGGTTGACGGCGATGACGAGGGCGGGCTCGGCATCCGGTGTGCTGGGTGTTGCGGCGTGTTCCATGCCCCCATCCTCGCGCCCACGGGCGGCCACCGCCACGGGCGCGCCGCAAGGAGTGCATCTCCTGCACGGGCGGACATGTGCGGGGTGGAGCGGCTCCCGGGGCCCCGGCCCCCGGGGCCAGCG
>JAKECL010000290.1 GCA_030460725.1 Propionibacterium sp. | reverse complement strand
CCAGCCGCGGAAACCACGTGGCAGTAGTACCGGTGTCGTGTGTCGGAGGTGTGGGACGTGTTTTTCCCCGATGTTCTCGTGAACACGCAACAATCGACACGAAAAGCCCTGCCGACACATTGTGTCCAACACTAACAGAGACCACCGACAAGAATCAGCAAGGCGCGGTTGGGTCTCGACGACGCGGCTGGTCGGTGGATCCCGCTGGGGGGGGGTGCGCAGCGGCTCGGCGGTCCTGCTCTGGTCCAGTGACTGGTGCAGGTTCGAATCGTGTGCGGAGGCTGGACAGTGTGCCGAAGCGCTGAGGCTGCGGTGTCGACGACGGGTGACGACGTCAGGTCTCGTGGGGCACGGTCTCGGCGACGAACGACGAGATCAAGTCTGTGTTGAGCCGCTGAGGGTGCGGTGCCGGCGGGATCGAGCGACGAGGCCAAGTCTGCGTGGATGCGCCGAGGGGCGCAGCACTGTTGAGATCGAGCGGATCGGGCCAGGGCGAGGGTACGCAGCGTGAGATCCCCAGGTTGAGCAGATTCAGCAGGTGGAGCAAATCGACCGGGTCCAGGGGACGATCAGGTCGAGCAGGTCCAGGGGCAACGAGATCGAGGAGGTCGTCGATGATCGTCCCGGTGAGCTGTGCCGGCAGATACTGCAGGCCGCCAGTCCGACCGCGATCAGAATCCACCCAGCCAACACGGCCCCACATGCCGAGATCGGCTGTCCCGCGGAGTCATTTCCATGGAACAGCCGATCATCAGACACCTCGCAGGTCACTCACCTGTGATGCTATTCGCAGGCAACCCCGTCATTGTCGCGATCCAAACCGGACCGATATCCGGGAGACCACCTGTGCAACGGAGCCGCGCCAGCCTTTCGCGCCGCAGCGCAGTTCTTGTAGTAGACGGAGGAAGACTTCCTGACGACCTTCTTCGCCGGAGCCTTCTTGTGGACGGCCTTCTTCACAACCCTCTTCGGGGCTGCCTTCTTCACAACCCTCTTCGGCGCAGCCTTCCGCACGACCTTCTTCGCGGTCTTCTTCGGCGTAGCCTTCTTCACCGTCTTCTTGACGGCCTTCTTCGCAGGCGCCTTCTTGGCAAACTTCTTTGCAGCAGCCTTCTTGACGACGGCCTTCTTCGCCGGAGCTTTCTTGGCGGGAGTCTTCGCAGCCGCAGCGGTCTTCCACACCACGATCGGAGCCGCAGCGGTCGCCAGCTTCTGCCCCTTGCAGCCCGACAGTACCCGGGCGATGGCGTCGTGCTCGGCCTTGGTCACCCACAGCTTGTAGCGCACCTTGACGGCGACCTGGCGCGACACGTACTGGCAGCGGAAGGCCTTGTTGGCGGGCAGCCAGGTGGCGGCGTCCCCGTCGGACTTCTTCTCATTGCTCGGCCCGTCGACGGCCAGCAGCTCCAGCGGATCGTTGGCCAGACTCTGACGCGCTGATGCGCTGAGCTTCTGCGCGCCGGTCTGCCAGGCGTCCGACAGTGCGACGACGTGGTCGATCTGGACCGCGGTGGAGGTCTTCTCGCCACGGGTGAAGCGGATGGTCCTGGCCGTGTACGGATCATTGAGCACGCCGGAGGTGATGATGCACCCGTGCGTCCCGGCCCTCACGGTCCTCGAGTGGAGGTCTCGAGCCAGGATGTCGTTGCGGGTGTCGCAGCCGTTGTGGTTGACGTCGGCCCATGCCGGGCCGAACTGCGCGCGGCTGTAGCCGGTCTTCGGGGCGCGCCCCTTGATCGGCAGGGTCGCCAGAGCAGCCGCCGCGGTCCCGTTCCCCGCACTGGCCTTGGCGGGCACGACGGTGTGCGAGGTCCGCTGGAGGGCGGTCAGCGTGGTGGCGGCCTGCGAGCTGGCGGGGACGTCGACGTCGCCACCAGCGGCGGGGGACGCGGCCTTGGCGGAGCTGCCGCACCCGGTCATGGCCAGGGCGGCGGCCATCACCACGACGCCGGCTCCTGCGCGGAAGAGCAGGTCGGGTCGGCGCGAGCGGTGAACTGTATGGGGCATGTGGTGGCGGGTCACCGGGACTTCTTTCGATGAGAGGGGCGTCTTCATGTGGACAGCAGTAGTTCTACCTCTCGTCACCGACAACTTTGACGGCAGGAAGGACCGACCACGCGAAAGAGTAGCGCCAGATCCCCCTCGCGTCTCAGCGATCCCCGATCTGCCAGACGCTCTCGCCGGCCTCCGCCACCACGGTGGGTCCTCCCAGCTCCAGCTGACACACCATCGCCTCGGGCACATCCACGCTCAGCCGACCCAGGCGAAGATCCCAGTCGACGGTCAGCACCCCGCGGCTGGTCCGCCTTGTGGTCCGACACCGGGAGACGCCGTCCACCAGACCCGGCTGGACACGAACCACCGCCCAGCCCGGAGCGATCCGCCGCACTCCCGCCACCCGGGTGAGGATCCAGTCGACCACCGTCCCGAGGAAGAAGTGGTCCCGGCTGCGCGCCCCGGCGTCCCACCTCTCCCACATCGTGGTGGCCCCCAGATCAAGCCACGACCCCCAGGACGGGCAGCTGCGCTGCGTCGCGACCCGGAAGGCGTCGGCACCGAACCCGGCGTCGGTGAGCACATTGAGCAGCAGGCTGGTCCCGATGTGTCCGGTGTTGAGGTGGTGGTCCCGCCGGCGCACATCGGCCACCAGTGACTCCACCACCCGCGTCCGCATCTCCTCGGGCACGATCCCCAGCGCCAGCGGCATGAGATTGGAGGTCTGCCGGTACTGGCCGTGGGGGTCCGACGCCGTCCGGTAGCAGCCGCCCTCACGGTCGAGAAACACCTCGTTGATCCGCCCGCGCAGCGACTCGGCGGCACCCAACCACGCCTCCCGGGAACCACGACGACCCTCCTCGGCACCAGGTTCGGCATCGAGCCGGGCGGCCAGTTCCGCCCCCTGGAGCAGCCCCCGGTGGAGGAAGCAGGACGCCGACAACCGGCTGTCCTCGGGAGGGGGCCCGTCGATGTACCCGGGGGAGAGGTAGTCGCCGAGCTCGGAGGACGCCAGCCCGCCGCCGGTCGCTCCGGCCCCGAAGTTCCCGTCGGCCACGATGGTCCCGCCGGACCCGTCCGTACCATCGGCGATCTGCGTCAGTTCCCAGTCCAGGTACCGGCGGCAGGACTGCCAGTGTCGACGGGCCGGCCCCAGATCCCCGTAGACGTCGGCCAGATGCAGCAGCAGTCCGGGGAGCAGGCAGCTCCACTCGGGGGCCGGGGCGCACTCTCCGTGCTCGTACCCCCAGCCGGGACTGGGGGCGATGACCGCCAGCTGACCGGAGGGCAGCTGGGTCGCGGCGACGTCGTCCAGCCACTTCGTGAACAGCCTCCGGAGGTCGAACAGCCCCGACATGGTGTCCATCGACACCAGGACGTCGCCGGTCCAGCCGTTCTTCTCGTAGATCGGGGTGTCAGTGGGGATGTGGTGGAGGTTGTTGAGGACGGTGCGTCCCATCACCTCCACCAGCTGGGAGAACATGGGGACGTCGCACTCGAACTCGACGGCGCCCCGCACCTGCTGGACCAGGGGCACCGCGA
>JAKECL010000289.1 GCA_030460725.1 Propionibacterium sp. | reverse complement strand
CAACATCGCCCTGTACCCGGACCAGGTCTCCGCCGACCTCACAGGGAGCACCCACTCCTTGAAGTATTCCTACGACGGAGCGACGAACTCCTCGACAATCGCCTCCGGCGACCAGGACCCGACCCCGGGAAGCACCGACGGGTCCACGGTGAACGCCACCCCCTTCGCCTTCCCGACCCCGGACGCCCCGGCGGTCGTCGACCACTCCCCGACGACCTTCGACGGCTCGAAGGACCTGACCCTGTCCCTGACCGCATCCTCCGACGGGGGCAGCATCCACCGGGTGACCCTCTTCACCCGCATCCAGGGGCAGGCAGACTTCACGGCACATGACCTGACCACCACTGCGGGTTCCGACAACTACTCGATGGGCATCACGCGGATCGACCTGCTCAACCGCAGTTCCCTCGACTACTACACCGAGGTCTCCGACGGGGTGAACCCCGTGGTCCGCAGCGACACGCACACTCTCACCAACCCCACGCACAACCCCTCACCGCTGCGCCTCAACGTCACCGACGGCCAGCCCGTCTCCGGCACGACGCTGCTGCGGGCGACCAGTGATGACACGTCCACCCCTGCCAGCCTGGTCATCGGCAAGGACCAGGTCGCCGCCTCGGACCTCGTCTCCTCCCTGGAGTCGGCGCCCTTGATCGCGGCCGAGGTGACCCAGACCGACATCTTCTTCTACAACTCCTTCACGCGCTCCACCGTCATCACCGGCACCCCGCAGCAGGAGGACTGGTCCCGCAACGTCCTGGGCATCTTCGACGGAGGCACCTACTCCGCCACCGAGACGGTCTCCGCCACGGTCCCCCTGGACATGGTCAGGCGCGAGTCGCAGGGCGGTACCGTGCGCCTCTACCTGAACTCGGGCACGAAGTCCTCCGCCACCGACATCCTCGACGAGGCCGGCACCGTCAACTCCGAGAACGCGGACAACTACCTGGCCTCCAACCTGCGCCTGGTCCTGCCCGACGGCAGGCAGCTGCAGCCCTCGACGGCCACCGCGGCCGTCAGCCCCGGGACCGAGGGGACCGTGACCTTCAAGGACGTCACCTCGGAGGTGGCCGACCGCTCGGCCCAGTTGAAGATCGGTGACTCCGCGGGCCAGTACGAGTACATCGAGCTGGAGTTCACCCTGCCAGAGGATGCCTTCACCGGACGCCAGTACGCGTGGGACACCACGAAGGTCCAGGACGGCACGCACACGATCTCGGCCACCGCAGGAGACTCCTCCACGGAAGCCACGGTGCTCGTGGACAACACACCACCGACCATCACTCCCTCGATCACGGGCCAGGGCACGCAGGGCACCTCCGTCCTCGTCACGGACGGCGACACGGCCCGCGGAGACATCGACATCGACGCGGCATTCGAGGACGCGACCTCGGGCATCCCCGGCGCGAAGAGTCCCGGTGCCCCCAGCGCCACGCTGACCTCCGGCACCGGCGAGTCCGCCGAGACGGAGCAGATCACCCTGCCCTACTCGACCTCGTCGGCCTCCCTGCCCGCGGGGACTCACACGGTGACCTTCACCGTCACCGATCTCGCAGGCAACACGGCCACGGAGTCGGTCACCTTCACCACACCGCAGGAGGTCCCCAGCCTCACCTCCGGCACCGGGACCGACGGCACGGACCCGACCCTGTCGGTGACCGCGACCGACGCCTCGAACGACGCTCTGGACGTCACCTTCCTGCGTGGGGAGAGCTACACCCCCGCCGACACCGAGCACGTCTCCTCCACCGGCGGCGAGACCATGGTCACCGGCCCCGGGGAGGCGGCGGGGACTCCGCTGACCCAGGACGATCTCACGGCCGCCTCCAGCACGGACGCCGCCGCCGCCACGACCACCGCCGCGACCGGCGGATTTCCGTACCAGCGCTTCGAGGTGAAGGTGCCGGACCACATCGCCACTGACTCCGGGGCCTCCACGACCCTGCGTTGGTCGGGGACGGTCACCCCGGACACCGATGTGCTCGCCCTGGTGCTCTCGGTCTCCACGGGCACCTGGAAGGAGGTCGCCCGCACGCACGCCGATACCGAGGGCAAGGCCTCCCTCACCCAGAATGTTCCCAACGCCGATCACGTCCAGGACGGTGCGATCCAGGTCGTCATCCAGGACGAGGGCGGATGGGCGGGCTCTGCGGGATCGGCCACGTCGGCCTCCTCCGCCTCGGGCCTGGACGCGGCAACAGGCCGTCTCTCGGCCTCAGCGGTCGCCCTCCAGGATCCGATCACGACCACGGACGCTCCCATCACTCAGACGGACGCCGACCGTTCCAGCTACGACTTCACCTTCGCCTGGGAGTCCGACACCCAGTACTACAACGCCGACTATGCCGGGAACGGGGTGGCCTACGAGCACCAGAAGGACATCCACGACTGGCTGCTGGCGAACCGGGAGGCGATGGACATCCGCTACATGTTCCACACCGGAGACGTCGTCGACAACGCCGATCAGCCCCAGCAGTGGGTCAACGCGGACAGCACCTACAAAGAACTCGACGACGCCCACTTCCCCTACGGGGTGCTCGCGGGCAACCACGACGTCGACCACAAGACAGAGGACTACACGAACTTCTCGAAGTGGTTCGGAGCCCACCGCTACTCCGACAACCCCTGGTACGGAGGCACCTACAAGGACAACCGGGGTCACTTCGACCTGGTCTCGGCCGGTGGCGTCGACTTCCTCATGGTCTACATGGGCTGGGGTTCCGGCGACGAGGAGATCGCCTGGCTCAACCAGGTCCTCAAGCAGTACCCGGACCGGGTCGCGATCCTCAGCTTCCACGAGTACCTTCTGGCCTCCGGCGGACTGGGCCTGATCCCCCAGGAGATCCTCGACCAGGTCGTCAAGGAGAACTCGAACGTCAAGATGGTCCTGTCCGGGCACTACCACAGCGCCCAGAAGACGGTCTCGAAGTTCGACGACAACGGTGACGGCGTCGCGGACCGCCAGGTGGTGAACCTCCTGTTCGACTACCAGGCGATGGATGAGGGTGGCATGGGCTACCTGCGCCTCCTGCACGTCAACACCGCCGAGGGGACGATGCGCGTGCGCACCTATTCCCCGTCCCTGCACCAGTACGGGTCCCAGGGAGTGGCGTCCTCCTCCTTCACCCCGGCAGACGAGGAGTTCACCATCGACCTCTCTGCACTGGGCGTTCCCACGCGCGACGCCACCCAGCGCGAGAAGACCCTGTCGACGGATGCCGTGAGCTTCGACCTCCTGTCCTCCCAGGTCATCGGGAAGGTGGAGGCCGTGCCCTCGGGCACCGCGGCACAGGTTGTCTGGAAGGACGCTCCTGAGGGACGTCAGGGATGGTACGCGATCATCGAGAACCACTTCGGTGGGCGCAGGGTCACGCCAGTGACCTATGTGACCGCACTGAAGGACGAGGGCGAGCGCACCGACCCCGGCACGAACCCCGGTACAGGCGGGGAGGGCGGAACCGGTGGCAACGACACCGGGAACGGCACGGGCACGGGCACGGGCACGGGCACGGGCACGGGCACGGGCACGGGCACGGGCACGG